>JASHVH010000500.1 GCA_030039575.1 Acidimicrobiales bacterium
CGTGGCCAAGCGGCGGATCGACCTGGACGTGAGCGCGTCAGAGCTGGCCACGAGGCGCGCCAACCTGAAGGTGCCGGAGCCTCGCTACCGCCACGGGGTCCTGGCCAAGTACGCCCGCCTCGTGACCGGAGCGGACAAAGGGGCCGTGACCGAGCCGTGAGCCGTGAGCCGTGAGCCGTGAGGCTGTGCGGGCCGGAGGCCATGGGGGCCACCAGCCCGCCTGCCGGCCTTACAGCCGCAGTGTCAGTGCTCCACCTCGGCCTCGGCTTCCCCTGACGGTTCCAGAGCGCTCATAAGGGAAGGGTCGACCACACCGGCTTCGGCCCACTCGAAGCTGCCGGCCAGCACCCTCTGGGCGGCCCGGTAATTGGCGTCGTCGTCGTTGTGCCAGAGTTCGGAGAAGAGGCGGTCCACCCGACGGCGAGAGCCCTGGCAGAAAAGGACGGCCAGTTCGACTGCCCCTTCCCCGTCGGCCCGCTTCCCGTCGACCTGGCTGTCGTCGAGCAACATCTTGGCCCGGACGCACGCTGCCGTCATGGCGAACAGCTCGGCTCCTATATCGACCAGCCGGCCCAGGAACCCCTGCTTCTTCTCCAGCCCGGCTTGCCAGCGCGACATGCCGTAAAAGGTGGAGCGGGCCAGTTTGCGGCATGAACGCTCGACGAAGCGCAGCTCTGTCGCCATCGGCTCGCCCACCTCTTCGTACGAGCCCGGCTTCAGGCCCGGCCCGTAGACGAGGTTCGGGAGCCACTTGGCGTAGAAGGCGGCGGCAGCCTTGGCGCCCTGGGCCTTGTCGGCCCGCGTCGCTTTGGGGTCGACTAGCGCCCCGGCCACCGACAGGTGCTGGTCGACCGCTTCGCGGGCGATGAGCAGCTTCATGATCTCGGTCGACCCCTCGAATATCCGAGAGATGCGCAGGTCTCTCAGGATCTGCTCCGCCGGCACCGGGCGCTCCCCCCGGGCGCGCAGCGATTCAGCGGTCTCGTAGCCCCGCCCGCCCCGGATCTGGACCATTTCGTCGGCCACCTGCCACGCCGCCTCCGAGCAGAAAAGCTTGGCCAGGGCTGCCTCCAGGCGGATGTCGTTGCGCTCCTCGTCGGCCAGCATGCTGGACAGCTCGACCACCGCTTCCATCGCAAATGTCTTGGCGGCGATGTCGGCCAGCTGGAGGGCGACGGCCTCGTGCTTGCCGATGGGCGCACCCCATTGCACTCGTTCGTTAGACCACTCCCGGGCGTACTTCAGGGACAGTTTCGCCGACGCGGCGCACAAGGCGGGCAGCGAAAGGCGCCCGGTGTTGAGGGTGGTCAGGGCGACCTTCAGGCCGCGGCCGACGTCACCGATCATGTTCTCAGCCGGGATGCGTACGTTCTCGAAGCGGACCAGGCCGTTCTCGATGCCGCGTAGCCCCATGAAACTGTTCCGGGTGAGGACCGTTACGCCGGGCCCGTGCGCCTCCACGACGAAGGCGGTGATCCCGCCCCGCTTGCCCTCGCTCGGGGGCACGACCGCCATGACCACGAAGAGGCTGGCCACCGTCCCGTTGGTGGCCCACAGCTTGGTCCCGTTGAGGAGGTAGCCGGCGCCATCGTCGACGGGAACGGCCGAGGCCGACATTCGGGCCGGGTCGCTGCCCACGTCGGGTTCGGTCAGAAGGAACGCGCTGACCTCGTCCCTGGCCACCCGGGGCAGGAACCTCTGTTTTTGTTCTTCGGTCCCGAAGAGCTTGAGCGGCTGCGGCACGCCGATCGACTGGTGGGCGGAGAGCAGGGTGCTTATCGCCCCGCTGGCCGTCCCGGCCAAGGCCAGGGCCCTGATGTAGTAGAGGTGGCTCAACCCGAGGCCCCCGTATTTCTCGTCGATCTTCATCCCGAGAGCACCGATGTCGCACAAGCCTTTCAGCACGTGGTCGGGGATCTTGGCGTCGTGCTCTATCTCCAGCGGGTCGACGTTGGCCCGGACGAAGGCTTCCAGCTTGGCCAGGAACTCCTCGCCCTTGGCCACCTGCTCCGGGGTGGGCCGGGGGTGGGGGTGGACGAGATCGAGGCGGAGCCGGCCGAGGAACAGTTCCTTGGCGAAGCTCGGCTTCGCCCACTCCTTTTCTCTGGCGGCCTCGGCCACCTGGCGGGCCTGTTCACCACTGGCGCCAGCGGACGTCCCTGCTGGGTTGCTACCGGGGGTACCGGTCGAAGAAGTACTGGTCGTATCAGTCATCAACTTCCAAGCTTCCCACTTCGCTAGGTTCTTTGCCATGGCGGACCGAGACCGGACCAGTCCAGGCCCAGTGCCCGGGCCGGGATCTGGCAAACCGGGATCTGGCAAACCGGGACCTGGGCGGCCGGGCCCTGGGAGGACGGGAGTTGTGAACGCAGTCCTGTGGGACGTTGGCGGCGTACTGCTGGACTGGGACCCCCGCTACCTCTACCGCCGGCTGTTCGGGGACGACGTCGCCGGCATGGAGGACTTCCTGGCCAACGTCTGCACGCCGTCCTGGCATGCCGAGCAGGACTTGGGCCGGCCGATCGACGAGGCCTGCGCCGAGCTGGCCGCGAAGCACCCGGGCCAAGCGTCATTGGTCCTGGCCTGGGGCGAACGCAACGAAGAGATGGTAAGAGGCCAGATCGACGCCGGGGTCGACTTGCTGAGGGAGGTGGTGGGGGCCGGCGTCCGCTGCTACGCCTTGACCAACATGGAAAGGGAAAGCTTCGAGCGCCGCGTCCAGCGGTACGAGTTCTTCCAGTTGTTCGACGGGCACTTCGTCTCGGGCTTCGAAGGGGTCATGAAGCCGGACCCACGCTTTTTCAAACTGGCCCTCGAACGCTTCGGGCTGGTCCCCGAAGAGACTTTGTTCGCCGACGACAAAGCGGAGAACGTGGCCGCCGCCGGCAAGATCGGGGTGCCCGCCATCGTTTTCCGCCATGCGGCGACGTTCCGCCAGGAGCTTGTCGCCAGGGGTATCCTCGATTAATGCGGGTCTGACAATAGATTTTTAGGGGCGCGTGCGCCGTCTGTGATAGCCCGGGCCACCCGGGACAGGATCTCCTCCAGGACCCCGGGAGTGGTAGCGAAGTTGAGGCGGGCAAACCCGGCCCCGCCCGGGCCAAAATGCGGCCCGTCGCTCAATTTCACTTTGGCGTGCTCCAGCAGCCAGCGCCCCGGTTCGTCGCCGAGGCCGGCGGGCCGGAAATCGAACCACGAAAGGTACGTCCCTTCCGGCAAGAAGCCTCGCACCCCGCAATCGGCGCCGGGCCCTGACAGCCACTGGCCGAGGATGTCACGGTTCGCCCGGAGGCGGGACAGGCACCGGTCCAGCCAGGCGTCGGCCGGGCTGGTCCAGCAGGCCATGGTGCTGGCAGTGGCGGCCACACTGACCCGCCCGAGGAATTCGGACGGCAAGGCGGCCAACTGTTCCTCCACTTCGGACGGGCCGATGTGGGCGACGGCACAGCGCATGCCGCCGAGGTTGTAAGACTTGCTGGCCGAGTACAGGGTGACCGTCCGGCCGGCCATCTCCTCCGATAAGGAGGCGAACGGGACATGGGCGCGGTCGTCCAGCACCAGGTCGGCGTGGACCTCATCCGATACGACCAGAAGCCTGTTCCGGTCCGCCAACTCGGCCAGGCGGGCCAGCTCCGGCCGGGACAGCACTCGGCCCGTCGGGTTATGAGGGTTGGCCAGCAACAACATCTTGGCGTCCCGGGCCTGTGCCGTAGCCGTGTCCAGGTCGAAGGCCCAGCCTGCGCCGGTCTCGAGCGCCGGTACCGACAGCAGGCGGCGCCCTGAACCCTCGATCGCCCGCCACAGGGGCGGGTACGACGGCGTAAGAAGGAGGATCCCGTCACCCGGGGAGGTGGCCATGTCCACCATGACCTGGACGGCCTGGACCACGTCGCAGAACAAGCGGAACCGGCCTCGCTGGGGGGCCCAGCCGTACCTCGCCTCCATCCGGGCCACCCATTTTTCCTCCAGGAGGGTCGGCACGTTGCCGCTCGCGTACCCGAGGTCACCTTTGGTGGCCAGGTCCACGAGCGCTTCTCTCACGGGCCGAGGGGTGGGAAAGTCCATGTCCGCCACCCAGCACGGGATCACGCCGGCGCCGGCACCGGCCCACTTCACCCCGGGCTTCGACCGAAGCCAGGCCTCGTCCAATTCGTCGAAGCCGTCGTCGAGTGGAGGCCCGGGCGCGGGGACGGAGTTCTGCACCGTGGCATCGTATAGCCGAGGCCGATCACGGGGGTTTGCCCGCACTGGGGTTTGCGCCCGCGCGTGGCCGGTGGCCACCGAGCGCCGGGAGTTTGCGGAGGTGGCGGACCTGTGGCATTATTGAGGCGTGGTAGTGGCGCACAAGGGCACGGCTATACCCGGTGCTACTCCCGGCGCGGCCTTTTTGGGCCTCGTAGTAATTACTTGACGCGCGCGTCAAACAACGTGCGCGTCGAACGACCTCCCTTTCGGGAGGTCGTTTTGTTTCCCGGCCTCGAGCACGCAGGGCCCAACCCCGACGAGAGCCCAACCTCCAATTCGACCACAGCCACAGAGAGGCGCCGATGCAACTGACCGGGGCGCAAGCCCTAATAAA
>JASHVH010000501.1 GCA_030039575.1 Acidimicrobiales bacterium
GCTGTGGTGTGCCCGTCGGTGATTCCGACGTGTACGTTTCGGTTGCGGGCGGAGCGCGTGCCTGCGAACCCGCAGCAGACCTGGCCGTCTGTCTTGCGCTCGCATCCTCACTGTCGGGTGCGCCCTTGCCCCCCGACCTGGTTGCCATCGGAGAGGTGGGCCTCGGAGGGGAGCTGCGCCGAGTCAGCGGCACGCGCAAGCGGCTGGCCGAAGCCCGCCGGTTGGGGTTCAGCCAGGCGCTGGTGCCCGGCTCATTGGAGGGTGAGGGTGCGGCAACGCCGCGCTCTGGCCCTGGGGCCGGGCCCGCGCTGCACCCGGCCATGGTGTCGCACCCGGCCATGGCGCTGCACCCGGCCATGGCGTCGCACCCGGCCATGGCGTCTCGGGCGAACCCAGCGGCTGACGCCGCTTTGCGCCAGCTCCCGGCGGCTTGTCTAACCGAGGCTTTGTCGATCGCCTTCGGGGATGGTCCCCTGATCAAGGCCCGACAGGGCCGCAGCAGCAACGTGGCCCTCGCTGCCGGTCCTTGATCGGTTAGCATCAGCCGGTGCCGGACAGGCTGAGCGCGGCAATGATCGAGGCCTTGGGGTCGATAGCGCCCGGTCGGCCCTTGCGAGAAGGCTTGGACCGGATCCTGCAGGCCAACATGGGCGCTCTCATTGTGGTTGGGGACGGCCCAGAGGTGCTGTCCATATGCTCGGGCGGTTTCCTGCTCGACGCCGAGTTCAGCCCACAACGGCTTTCCGAACTGGCCAAGATGGACGGGGCCATCATCCTGGCCCGCGACGCCAGCCGTATCGCGCGAGCCAATGTCCACCTTGTCCCGAGCCCCGCGGTAGCCACGTCTGAAACAGGGACCAGGCACCGTACCGCCGAACGGGTGGCCCGTTCGATCGACGTCCCCGTGATCACGGTCTCGGAGGACCGGTCGGTCATATCCGTGTACCGAGGCGAGCAGCAACGGCCCCTGGTGCCCGTGGAGCGGCTCCTGGCTCGGGCCAACCAGGCCTTGGAGACGCTCGAGGGCTACCGGGACCGCCTTGACGTCGTCACGAACGCCCTTTCCGCCCTGGAAGTCGAGGACATGGTGACGGTGCGCGACGTCGTGACGGTGCTGCAGCGGACCGAGATGGTCCGGCGCATCGCCGAAGAGGTCGACGGTTACAGCATCGAGCTCGGCACCGACAGCAGGCTGGTGCGGCTGCAACTGGAAGAGATGCTGGCCGGCGTAGAAGAGGAACGCCGCCAGATCCTCCGCGACTACTTGCCACCGGACCCCGCCTGGGGCGTGGGCGAAGGCCTGGGCGCCCTCAGCCACCTGACCACGGACCGCCTCTTGGACCTGTCCAGGGTGGCCGGCGTGCTCCGCATCGGAGGGCCGGGTTCGGACCTCGAGAGCCCCCTACGGCCGTATGGTTACCGTCTACTTTCGAAGATCCCCCGCCTGCCGGAGCATGTGGTCCGTAACATCGTGGACCGCTACGGCGGGTTGCAGCAGATCCTGCGGGCCAGTGCGGAGGACCTCGACAACGTGGAGGGCATCGAAGTGGCGGGTGCGCACTTCGTGAAGGAGGGCCTGGCCCGTTTGGCGGAGACGAGCATCCTGGACCGCCTGGGCTGACCTTCGAGCGCGGCCGTCGC
This sequence comes from Acidimicrobiales bacterium, assembly GCA_030039575.1. Taxonomy (GTDB): domain Bacteria; phylum Actinomycetota; class Acidimicrobiia; order Acidimicrobiales; family Palsa-688; genus Fen-671. The sequence goes on from JASHVH010000501.1 coordinate 1,642, forward strand.
CGGCCACCCGGCCGGCGGGGTTAGCGGGCGCGCTCGGTCAAGCGCTGCCGGTTCAGGATCCGGTAGTGACGGTCGGTCTGGTCTATCCAACCCAGCCGGACGAAGGCAGCGATCGCCTTGTTCACCCGTTCCCGTGAGGCGCCGACCAACCCGGCCAGTTCCTCCTGAGTTACCGGCAGCACGAAGACGTCCGAGTCGCCGGACAGCTCGAGAAGCCGCTTGGCGGTACGGCCGGTGACGTCGAGCAGCATCGCGTCCGCCAGGTTGTCGTCTGTAGCCCGTAAACGGCTGGCGAACAGCGCGACCACGTCCCAGAGCACTGCGGGCCGGGCATCCAGTTCGGCCCGTACGACGCTAAAGGGCACCCGGGCCACTTCCGACCGTTCGAGGGCTCGGGCGGAGGCCGACCTCGGCTCGCCGTCGAACAGCGGCATCTCGCCGAAAATGTCGCCGCGCTCCATCAACGCCACCAAGGACTCTCGCCCGTCGGGGGAGCTCTTGGCTATCGCGATACGCCCGGTCAGGACGACAAAGAGGTCCTCCGCTTCGTCGCCCTCGCTGAACAGGACGTCATTTCGCTCGAGCCTGGCGGTCGTTGCCTTGACCGCCACCCGAGCTATGGCTTCCTCCCCCAGGGAGGAGAAGAGCTCCGACCCGCTAAGCGGGGACACATCTTCCATCGAGGCCAAACGCTAGCCGCTGCCTGTCCCGCGCGGTGTGCTCACAAGCTGGGGTGCCTTGGATGAACACCCGGAAATGCCCTACCCTGGAGGGAGGGCAAAAGCCAATCAAAGGTTCTTGGGAGACGTATGTCGTTTGACGTCGGGGACAAGGTCGTCTATCCCCACCACGGGGCAGCTGTCGTGGAGAGAAGAGAGTTACGGGCCGACTTCGGCGAGCAGCGGGAGTACCTGGTGCTCCGGCTCGCCTATGGGGATCTGACCCTCAAGGTCCCGGTCGATTCGACCGCTGATGTGGGCATCCGGGAAGTCATAAACGACGAGGAAGTCGAAGAGGTCTTCGCTGTCCTGCGCAAAAAGGACGTCCGGATGCCGACGAACTGGTCCCGTCGCTACAAGAACCACGTCGAGAAACTGAAGTCCGGTGACATCTACCAGGTGGCCGAGGTCGTCCGAAACCTTTCGAACAGGGACAAGGACAAAGGCCTTTCAGCCGGGGAGAAGAGGATGCTCAACCGGGCCAGGCAGATCCTCGTTTCCGAGCTCACCTTCGCCATAGGTGTGACCGAGTCTGAGGCCGAAAAGAAGCTCGACGAAGCCCTGCCCTAGTGGCGGGCAGCCCGCCTGACGGGGGCTACCCCACGGGAGCCTCGGTGTGGGCTGTGGTGGTCGCTGGTGGCAGCGGCACGCGGTTCGGCGGCTACAAACAGTTCATGACGCTGGGTGGCCGCGAAGTCGTGGACTGGTCATTGGACGCAGCCAACAGGGCGTGTGCAGGGGTTGTGCTCGTGGTCCCGGCCGAGGTCCTCGAGCGCTACGCCGGCCGAGCTTCAGCCGTGGTGGCGGGCGGACGGACGCGGGCGGAGTCTGTGCGCTCCGGCCTTCGGGTGGTCCCTCCCGAGGCCCGGGTCATAGTCGTCCACGACGCCGCCCGGCCGCTCTCGGCCCCTCAGCTGTGGGCGGAAGTGATCGCAGCCATCGAATCCGGGGCGGACGCAGCAGTGCCCTGCGTCCCCGTTTCCGACACGATCAAACAGCGCCAGGACGACGGCCGGTTGGTGACGCTGGAACGGGCCAGTCTTTTGGCCGTCCAGACCCCCCAGGCGTTCTCCGCGGCCAGCTTGCGAGCGGCGCACGCGGGGGGCGCTGATGCCACTGACGACGCTGCCCTCGTCGAGGCGATCGGAGGGCGAGTCGTCAGCGTGCCCGGCGAGGTCAGCAATATCAAGGTCACCGCCCCGGTTGACCTTCAAGTGGCTGAAACGCTCATGGCGGTCCGGGCCCCGGCAGGCGGAGCCCCGTGAACCTGCGCGTCGGCCAGGGCTTCGACATCCACCCGTTTAGTGACGACCCCGGGCGGGAGCTGGTCTTGGGCGGCGTCCGCGTCCAGGGTCGAGGCCTGAAAGGCCACAGCGACGGCGATGTCGTCTGCCACGCCGTGGCCGATGCATTGCTCGGCGCCTCTGGCCTTGGGGACATTGGCGCCATGTTCCCCGACACGGACCCGTTGTGGTCAGGAGCCGACAGCCTTGGGTTGCTGACCCGGGTGGTCGAAACGATCACGCCCGGGTGGCAGCCCGTCAACGTCGACTGCACCGTGATCGCCGAAACCCCTCGGTTGGCCGAGCATCGGGATGCCATGCAAAAGACCCTGGCGGCCGTGGTGGGCGCGCCGGTGTCGGTCAAGGCCAAGCGGGGAGAGGGCTTAGGGGCGCTCGGCCGCGAGGAAGGCATTGCCTGCCTAGCGGTTGCTCTTATCGAGGGAAAATGAAGACCGCTGGCCGGGCTTACGGTCTCGGGGGGGAACAGGTCGAAGGGCACCACGCCGTCCACGAGCTCCTTGTCGCCGGCCGCCGGCGGACGCAGCGCCTGTGGGTGGCCGAAGCCGACCCGAGCGGCGGGCCCGTCGAAGCCATATCCCGGCTGGCTCGTGAACAGGGCGTCCCCGTGCAGCTGAAGCCGGCGGACGTGTTGCTGGCGACGGCCCGCACCGGTGCACCTCAAGGGGTGATTGCCTGGGCGGACGCCGTCCTCCCCGCCAGCCTGGAGGATCTGCTCGACCGAAGCGCCGGGCGGGAGCCGGCTTTCCTGCTGGTGCTCGACGGCGTCACAGACCCCGGGAACTTCGGGTCATTGTTACGCACAGCGGCGTGCGCAGGGGTGGAGGGAGTGGTCGTGGGGCGCCACCGCTCGGCGCCGCTGACTGCGGCCGCCGTGAAGGCGGCCGCAGGTGCCGTCGAACATGTACCTATTGCCTCCGTGAGCGGGGTCCCCGCGGCTCTTCAACGCCTCAGCCGGGACGGGGTATGGCTCGTCGGGCTGGACCCGTTGGGCGAAGAAGACCTATGGCACGCCACGTTGTTCGACGGCCCGGTGGCGCTCGTCCTGGGTTCTGAGGGAAAGGGGCTCTCGCGACTCGCTCGGGAAAGGTGCGATGCGCTCGTGCGGATACCTCAGCGAGGGCCTCTCGGCTCGCTGAACGTCGCCGCGGCGGCCGCCGTGGCGTGTTTCGAGGTTGCCCGCCGTCGAGCCGGTCGGGAACCTGGGCCCTAGGCCGGCGTTTCCTCGGCCGCCGGCGCCGGTGCCTCCTCCTCTTCGCCCTTGGGGAAGAGGACCTGGAAGACAACGGCGGCCAGAGCGCCACCGACGAGCGGGGCAATGATGAACACCCATAGTTGGCTCAAGGCTTGGCCACCGACAAAGAGGGCGGGGCCGATGCTGCGGGCCGGGTTGACCGATGTCCCGTCGACAGGGATCCCGATTATGTGCACGAGGGTCAAGCAAAGGCCAATAACCACGCCGGCCACGGTCGCATTGCTGACCCGTCGCGTTACCGCCAGGATCACGAACACGAAGGTAAACGTGAGAATGATCTCGATGCCAAAGGCGCCGGCGGCGTTGGCCAGGATCATCGATTTCGACCCGTAACCGTCCGCGCCTAAACCTTGTATACCTATGCGGTAGATCCGCGACGACGAAAATATGCCGAAGAGGATGGCCGCACCGGCAATCCCGCCAATTACCTGGGCCACCCAGTACGCCACCGCATCAACAAGGGTGATCTTGCGAGCGGCCAGGAAACCCATCGTTATAGCGGGGTTGATGTGACAGCCCGAAATGGCGCCCAACCCGTAGACCAGCACCAGGACCACCAGGCCAAAGGCCAACGCGGTGGCCACCACCCCTGCAGACCGGCTCGTCCCGAAGAGCTTGAACCCGAAGCTCAACGTCGCGGTCCCGACACCGAAGAACACCAGAAGTGCCGTCCCGAAAAACTCAGCGAACAGCGCCCTTGGTCTCACGGCCGCTCCCTTCCGCAATCTCGTCTCATTTGACAACTTGCAGAAGCAAGATCATAGCCCCCGGCCCCGGCCGGGCAAGGTATTAGGTTCGCGTATGGGGATGAGGGATTTCTGCTTCGCCTTGTGCCACCCCGAGGTCCTAACCTGGCCGCCCGAGCAGGCGGCACAGCGCCGGTTCGAGGCGGGTGTCTATGAAGGGGTAGCCCTCGGCTTCCAGGACGGCGGGGCGGACCTTGGCGCTGGTGAAAAGCAAGCTGTCAGCCAGTTCTCTGCCCAGCAACAAGCTTGGCCCGAACCGCGGCACTGGCAGCCGCGCCGGGCGGGAAAGGACGTGGGCAAGGGCGTCCGCGAACTCCCGGTTCGTCACGGCGCCCGGAGCGGTCAGGTTGACGGGACCGGCCACATCGTGGTCCAAGAGCCATACGAGGGCTTCGATTTCATCGTCCAGGGTTATCCAGCTCCACCATTGCCGGCCGGTCCCGAACCGGCCACCGAGGCCCAACCGGAAGACAGGCAGCAGCTTCGCCAGTGCCCCTCCATCCGGCGATAGGACCATACCTGAGCGGGCGAACGCCACCCGTGCCCCGGCCTTGACCGCAGCGGCTGTTGCCGCCTCCCAGAGCTGGCACACCGTGGCCAAGAAGTCGGGGCCCGGCCCGGTCTGTTCGGTGACAACCTCGTCATCGCGGTCGCC
>JASHVH010000502.1 GCA_030039575.1 Acidimicrobiales bacterium
CGGGACGCTGTCGTCTTCGAACGACGTGGCGAACCCGTGCACCGGCCGCTCGCCTGGGTGCGCCCCCACGGTCGTGAACTCCTCGGCCAGCAAGCTGCCGTCTTCGGCACGGGCCTCCACGGCGTACGTCCCAGGGCCAAGGCCGGTTAAATGTGCACCCCGGGGCACGTCGGCCTCTGCAACGCCGCACCAGGCATGGCGAGCGACTATTCGAGCGGACCCCACTGGCAGATGTCGAAGATGGATCTCCTCTCCAGTGCGGTAAAAGGCGCGCAGGTCGTTGAGCGGCATATGGGGCACCGAAAACGTCTGTAGGCCGGTCTTGAGAGGCCGGGCCTCAGCGCAAGCCGCCGAGGGACACCCCGCTACGGAACCAGCGCATAGCCAGGATGAAAACGATGATGGTCGGCACCGTCGCGATAACGGAGGCGGCAAACAGCGGGCCCCAGGCTGTGGTGTTGGCACCGATGAAATCGGCCAGCCCCACCGGGAGAGTGAAATGCGAAGGCGTGTTGAGCATCGTTGTCGCCGCCGGGAACTCGTCCCAGGCCGCGTTGAACGTGAATATCGATACGACGGCCAGTGCCGGCACTGATAGCGGGACAATTAATCGGCTGATCACCCTTAGGGTCCCCGCCCCCTCCAGCCGGAAAGCCTCTTCGTACTCGCGCGGGATGCCCTGGAAAAAACCCCGCAAGAAGAAGATCGTGAACGGCAGGTTGCTGCTCACGTACAGCAACGTCAGCCCGATCAGAGAGTCTATTAGGTGCAACCGTTCGAGCAGCAGGTACTGCGGGATCAGCAGGAGGAGACCGGGCACGGCCAGGGCGGCCAAGAAGGCGTAGAAGATGAACTCTTTCAATGGGAATGAGTAACGGGCGAAAGCGAAGGCGGCCAGTGCCGCAAAGGTAACGGTGATCACGACGGTGGCGATCGCGACGAACAGGCTGTTGAAGAAATAGTGGCCGAAACTGTTCTCGGTCCAGGCCTGGACGTAGTTGCTGCCGGTCGGGTGAGTAGGGATGAGCGCGGTCGAGCCGATAATCCCCCCATTGGGTTGGAAAGACAGGGAGAGCATATAGAGAAGCGGGAACAAAGAAACCAGAGCCAGCACGATGCCAATGGCGAGGCGGGTCTTGTTCATCCTTCGTATGCCGAAAAGCCCAGGCTGCTCGATATTGCCTTCCGGCCCGGCCCGGCCTCTCCGGGCCTGGGCCCTCCTGGACCCCTGCACTTGCCCAATTGCTATGGCCACGTCTGGTCTCCCTACACTTCTTGGCGGAGGATGCGAATCTCAGCCACGCTGAAGCCGAAAAGCACCACGGCCAGCAAAGAAGCCATCGCCGCCGCGTAACCGAACTCGAAGTCCTTGAACGCCAACATGTACATATAGGGCATCAGAGCTTGGGTCGAGTTGTACGGGCCTCCCAGCGTCACAAGGTAAATCTGCGTGAACACCTGCGCCGCGCCGATCACCAGCAGGACGAGCACAAAAATGAAAGCGGGACGTATCGACGGCAGGACGACGTGGCGCCAGACCCGGGGTTCGGTGGCGCCGTCGATCCGGGCCGACTCGAGCAGTTGGCGAGGGACCCCGTCGAGGGCGGCCAGGAAGATGATGAACGACCACCCGACCCCCTTCCAAATGCCGATGAGCCAGATGACGGCGTTGCCCGTCCAGGTCTGTGCCGTCCAGGGGATGGTCTCGGTATGGCCGGTGAAAAAGCCGGCTACCGCGTTCATGATCCCGCCCTCGGAACTGAAGATGTAAGCGAAGATGAAGCTTACGACGACCCAGGACGTGACGACCGGGATGTAGACGGCTGCTCGCCAGAACATGCCACCAGGCAGGCGGTCCGTGAGGAACGCCGCCGCGAAGAGCCCAATAGCCATCTGCGCCGGCACCGTGATGACGATGTAGAGGAACGAGTTGAAGGCCGCCGTGCGGACCACGGGGTCGTGGAAGACCTTGGTGAAATTGGAGAACCCGACGAAAGGATTGGAAGCTCCGGGGAAGATATGCCAATTGAAAAAGCTGATCTCGAACTGGCGGAAGATCGGGTAGACGGTGAAGACCACGTACATGAGCACCGCCGGCAGGAGCAGCAGGTACGGCGTTGCTATCTTGCGGGCCCGGTAAGAACGGCGAGAGCGCCGCGAGGTGACGCCCGGCGAGACTGCCGCCGGGCGTCGCTCGAGTGTGTTAGTTGCTATCAACTCCCCGCGATCGCTGCGTTCGCCTGCCCGCTGGCGGCGTTCAGTGCGTTGTCGAGGGGCAATTTCCCGGCCACAGCCTCTTGCAGCTCGTTCGAGAAATCGGTGTCGATCCTGGTGTAGACCGGGCTCACGGGCCGGGCCTCAGCCGTCTCCAACTGCTGCACAAAGGTGTTCAAATAAGGTTGCTGCTTTATCTCGGCGGCCGAATCAGACTTATACGTAGCCAGGTCGCCCTGATTGGCCATCTGGAGCTGTGCGAACGGGCCGGTGAGGAACTGGGCCAGTTTCACAGCATCGGCTTGGTTCTGGACGTTGGTCGGGATAACCAGGTCCTCGCCACCGACAACGGACACGGAACCGGCCGAGCCCTTCGGGAACAGAGCCACGCCGTAGTCCGAGAACTTGTCCAACCGGTAGGTCGGCACGGCCCAAGGGCCGTCGATGTACATGGCGTACTGGCCCTTCGGGAAGCCCGTCTCGCCCGAGATCGCCCCCGAGCCGCCCAGGAAGTCGGTGCCGATGTCGCCCGCCTTGTACAGGCTGAGCAGTTCCCCGAGGGTCGATTCGGTGGCACCTCCGTTCATGTACCCACTGGTCGTCGAAGCGCTCGAGTTCGTGAAGGAACCGCCACTGCTCCAGATGTAGGGGGAGACGTTCCAAATGTCGGTCCCATCCACGCCCAGGCCGAACTGGCCCTTGGACTTGTCGGTCAGCTTCGGTACGTCTGAGAACAGCTGGGAGAGTGTCGTCGGAGGGCCAGACAGGCCGGCAGCGGCGAAGTCTGCCTTGTTCCAGAACAGCACCTGCGTATTCGTGTCGTCAGGCATGCCGTAGTAGCTGCCCTTGTAGTAGTCAGTGGACAGCGGGCCGGGGAGGGCGTCCTTCTTTATTGGCTGGAACCACCCCAGGTGCGTAAGGTTCAACAGGGCGCCCTGGGAGGCCAGCTCGGGGACCCAGATGATGTCCGAGCGCAGCAAGGCCGGGGGATCGCCGGCGGCTACCGCTGCGATGAACTTCTGCAGGAGCTGCGCGTAAGGGACGACCACCGAGGTCACCTTTATGCCGGGGTTCTCCTTTTCGAACTGAGGCAGGACCACATTGGCCATCGTGGAGGCCTCTTTGTCAGTCGGGTTGTACGCGTTCCAGAACTGGAGGCTCACAGTGGGCGATGCCGACGCCACCCCGGCCCCGGTCAAGCCGGTGAAGGTCGTGGCCGCGCAGGCACCTGCTAGTAGCGACGCCCGGAAAATGGGCCTCTTCCGATTGGATTGCCTCTTGGTAACTTTCACTTCGGCCCCTTTCTTTCTTTCTGAGCACCCCTCGTTGGTCGAGGGTTGGGTGGCTTCTTTGCTTGGGGAGGGTTAGGGGCACCCGCCCTGGCGGCGAAGTGAGTCGCCGCCAGCGGCGGGCCTACTGCCCGTTGGTTGGTGGAGGGATGGGGAGCGGCTGAAGGGTCATGTAGACACGCCCGAAGACTCCATGGGCCGAAGCCTCTGTAGCTCGTCCCACAGGACGAAGTACATGGCGTGCGACCACGCCAGGTCGACGGCCGGCCGGCCCCACCGGCCGACCCAGTTGCGGTACGAGTCTGGGTCGCGGTGCTCGCCGCCGACCTGCTCGGGTAGGTGGCCGGCGTCGTCGTAGCACTGCTCGACCCAGGAGGCGCAGCGCTGTGCGGTGGGCAGGTCGCCGGCCCTGGCCCGGTACCACCCGAGCCAGGCCGTAAGCAGGGGCCAGGCCCCACCGCCGTAGTAACTATCGGCACCGTAGCGCCTGATGCCGCCGTTCAGCACGAGCCCGTCTTGGATCTCGGCTGCAGTGGCGGCCATCGGCGCGTCGGCCGGGCTGACTACGCCGAACGGTACGGCCAGCCACAGGAGGCTGGCGTCGACGCCGCCGTCAGCGCTGGACTTGGCAAACCGCGAGCCGCTCCGCATCCGCGCAAGGATGTACTCACCCACCTCGTCGGCCTTGCGCCTGGCGGCCTGGCTACCTATGAGCTCGGCTGCCGCTGAGAGGCCACCGTAAACGCAGGCCAGTGTAGAGGTATGGACGGCCTGCCCGTTTTCCTCCCAGCAGTCGTAACAGGGGTCGAGATCGACGGCTTCGAGATAGTTGCAGGCGAGTTCCAGGCTCTCGCCGACCTCATCTATGAGCGATTTGGCCCCCCAGTGTCCCACGTGCTCAGACAATGCCCATAACCACGTCCCGTA
>JASHVH010000503.1 GCA_030039575.1 Acidimicrobiales bacterium
CCCGGGCATCATCGGTTCGGTCCAGGCCATGGAAGCCATCAAGGTCCTGCTCGGCATAGGGGAGCCACTGGTTGGCCGGCTCCTGGCCTACGATGCTTTGGAGGGCACCTTCCGCACCTTCAAGCTCAACCGCGACCCGCAGTGCCCGGCGTGCTCGATCCCGAAGGAGGAGCTCGTCATAGCTGAGTACGATCAGCTGTGCCTGCCCCACCCGATAGCGCCGCCGCCGCCGGCCGCGTCCGCGCCAGCCAAGCCGGTGCTAGCCGAGCCAGTATTGAGCTAAGCGCCGTCCTCATCTCGGTCGACGAGACCACCCCCCGTCTCCTGACGGTCCACCACGGGCGTGAGGGCCTGGGCCTACCGTCGACGCACCTCGACGACCGCGTCGACCGGACGCTCCAGCAAGGGGTAAGGCGCCTGGTCGGCAGCGAGACGGGGCTGCCTGTGAGGTACTTCGAGCAGCTGTACACCTTTGGCGACCGGGGCCGGGCGCCGGGCGGACGCGAGCTGGCCGTTGCCTACCTGGCGCTGGCCCGGTACCAGCCCGTCCACGGCCCGAACGAACCAAGCTGGCTCAGCTGCTACGAGCTGTTCCCGTGGGAGGACTGGCGGTCGGGGCGGCCGGCGCTGCTGGACGACGTCATCCTCCCGGCCATCGACGAGTGGCTGGCCCGTTCGACCCTGGATGAGCTGCCGACCCGGCGAGAGCGGGCCGAGCTCACGTTTGGCGTCGGCCATGCTCTTTGGGACCCCGTCCGCGTCCTGGACCGCTACGAGCTGGCGTACGAGCTCGGGATTGTGGGGGAGGCGATGGCGGCGAGCTCCGGCGACGGCGGAGAGGGCGGGGCCGGGCGCCGAGCCCGGGCCGCGCCGGTCACTGGCAATCCCCGGGCCGGTGACTGGCGGGGCATCGGGATGCCGCTGGCGCTCGACCACCGCCGCATCGCCGCTGCCGCCTTGGAACGGCTGCGGGGGAAGCTGGCGTACAGGCCCGTGGTGTTCGAGGTGCTCCCGGAGACGTTCACCCTCTCCCGGCTGCAGCAGGTGGTCGAAGCCCTGGCCGGCCAGGTCCTCCACAAGCAGAACTTCCGCCGGCTGGTGGCTTCGGCCAACCTCGTGGAACCCACGGGGGAGTGGGACCAGCGCACCGGGGGGCGGCCTGCGGAGCTGTACCGGTTCCGGCGGGAGGTGTTGAGGGAGCGGCCGGCGCCCGGTTTGGGCCTGCGGCGCCTGGGTGGGCCGTGAGGTCGTCGGAGAGTGCCGTCCTGCCTGGCGTGCTGGCGTGCCGGCATGCTGGCGGGCCGGCGTGCCTGGTAGCGCCGGTCGCACCCGGGGGTTTGTCCCCATCGGCACCGGCCTCGGTCCGAGTGCCGTCCTTTGCCGGGTTCCGTGCCCTAATTACCCCGGAACTGGGTGCAGCCGACTGCCCTGGTCGCGCTTTCGCGCATCTTTTTTGCTAAACCGCAACCGGTTAGGCCCACCGCACCCAGAAAGGGCCGGGTGTACCGAGAACGGCCCACCTGCGCCCAGAAATGTGGCGTGTACCCGGAATGGGACCGCACACGTTGGGCGGGCCGCCCGCGGAGGGCGGCTGCTCCCTCGCTCTGCGTCGACGCCGGCCGGAAAAGGATGGTCTGAGAAAGCTTTTCCCATCAAGGACCTCGGGGCTCAGCTCGCCACCGGCAACAGGACGGCCTCAATTTCATTGAAGAGATTCGCCGGATGTGCGCTATAGTGGGCATATGCTCATTCAGAGTATAAGTCCGACAGATGAGGCCACCCAAGAGCAGGACGAGGGCCGCAGCTTCGCAGAATGGGCCGGCGAAGTGCGCCGGTTGGCCGAGGCCCGCAACGCGGTGATCCTGGCTCACAACTACCAGGTCCCCTGGGTCCAGGACGTGGCCGACCACGTAGGCGACTCCCTGGCGCTGTCGCGCCTGGCCGCCGGCAGTGACGCAGACGTGATCGTGTTCTGCGGGGTCCATTTCATGGCCGAGACGGCCAAGCTGCTGGCGCCGGACCGGACCGTCCTCCTACCGGATCTCGGCGCCGGCTGTTCGCTGGCCGACACCATCACGGCGGCGGACGTACGGCGATGGCGAGAGGACCACCCGGGCGGGCTGGTGGTGGCGTACGTAAATACGTCGGCCGCGGTCAAGGCCGAGTCGGACGTCTGCTGCACTTCGTCCAACGCCGTGGAGGTGGTGGCGTCCCTGCCGGAGGAGCGGGAAGTGCTCTTCCTGCCGGACATGTTCCTCGGCCAGCACGTCGCTCGGCGTACCGGCCGGCACATCGATATCTGGATGGGCGAATGCCACGTCCACGCGGCCATATCGCCCACGGACTTGCGCAGCAAGGTCGCCGAGCACCCGAAGTCGGAGTTGTTTATCCACCCTGAGTGTGGCTGCACCACTAGCGCCCTGTGGATGGCCGACGCCGGTGATTTCCCCAAGGAGCGCACCCACGTCCTTTCCACTTCCGGCATGGTAAAGGCAGCGCAGGACCTGGGCGACGGGCATGCCCTGGTGGCCACCGAGACCGGCATACTCCACCAACTTCGCAATGCCAACCCGAGGGCGAGGTTCGAAGCCGTGTCGCCTCGGGCGGAATGCCGGTTTATGAAAATGACGACGCCGGAGCGGCTGCTCAATTGCCTTCGGGAAGGCGTTTACGAAATAGACGTCGACGAAGACATCGCCAACCGTGCCCGGTCGGCGGTTCAGCGGATGATCTCCATCGGCGCGCCGGGCGGAGGCGAGTGACGTGCGGGACCGGCCGGATGGGCTCGACGTGCTCGTCGTGGGCTCAGGGATCGCCGGCTTCTCGGCGGCCATAGAACTGGCCGGGCGGCGGCGGGTGGCCGTCGTCGCCAAAGAAAGTGGCGGCGGTGGGAGCACCATGCTGGCTCAGGGCGGTATAGCGGCCGCTCTCGGGGCCGGGGACAGCCCGGCGGCGCACGCGGCAGACACGGTGAAGGCGGCGGCGGGCCTGGGAGACCCCCTCGTGGCCCAGGCGGTCACGGACGAGGCGGCCGAAGCCGTAGCCATGCTGGCCCGACTTGGGGCCCGGTTCGATTCGGGCGCCCTGGCCAAGGAGGGCGGTCACCGCACGGCGCGGGTGGTGCACGCTCGGGGCGATGCGACAGGGGCCGAGATAACCCGGGCGCTGCTGGCCGGGGCGCAACGCCGCGGTGTGCCTGTCATGCCGGGCGTCTTCCTCGTCGACCTCCTGACCACACCTGACGGCGGCCGCGTCACCGGCGCCCTCGTATGGGACTCGGAGGAAAAGGCGCTCCGCCGCATCTATGCGGGCACCGTCATCCTGGCTACCGGTGGGTACGGGCAACTCTGGGCGAGGACGACCAGCCCGCGGGCATCCAGTGGTGACGGCCTGGCAGCCGCGCTCCGGGCCGGGGCACAAGTGGCGGACCTGGAGTTTGTCCAGTTCCACCCGACCGGGATGGACCTCGGGCGCGACCCCAGGCCCCTCGCTTCGGAAGCCATCCGAGGAGCGGGTGCCCGGTTGCGCGATTCGGGGGGCGAGTACCTGAACGGGCCTGAAGGGGCCGGTGACCTGGCGCCGAGGGACGTCGTCAGCCGGGGGATGGCACGGCGGATGGCGGAGCTGGGTTCCGACTACTGCTACCTCGACACCACCATGCTGGGGCCGGACACCGATGCGATCGGCGGGCGCTTCCCTACCTTCGTGGCCGCCTGCCGGGCGGCGGGGCTGTCGCCTGACACGCAGTGGGTGCCCGTCTCGCCTACTACCCACTACACGATGGGCGGGGTCCTGACCGATGCCGCTGGCCGAACCACTCTCGAAGGCCTGATGGCCGTGGGCGAGGTGGCCTCCAGCGGCTTGCACGGCGCCAACCGGTTGGCCTCCAACTCGCTCCTCGAAGGAGCCGTCATCGGCCGGCGCGCGGCGCAGCTGGTCCTAGCTTCGACGGGGCCGGTCGAGCCCAGGCCGGCGGTCCCGTTGTCTAAGGCCTTGATCGATGGTGCGCCGGTCGATGGGCCCGTGGCCGATGGACGCCCGGGCGACGCCAGCTGGCTCGAGTCCAGCCGGCTCGGCTCCAGTCGGCTCGACGGCGCCCGGGTGAATGGCACCCGGCTCCATGGTGCCCGGCTCAATGGCCATCGGTCCCCGGGCCGGGCCCGTCCGGATGGGCAACCGCTTGACCGCGCCGCTCTACGCGATGCCGTCCAGGCCGGCGCCGGCGTCGCCCGTGACGCCTCCGGGCTCGAAGAGCTGGGGGACTACCTGGCCGCGGCCCGTCCCACAAGCCCGGCCGATGGGCCGCAGGCGTGGGAACTGGCCAACATGCTCCTGGTCGCTCGCCTCGTGGTGGCGCTGGCCGCCGAGCGCCGTGAATCTAGGGGCGCTCACTGGAGGACGGACTTCCCGGCCCAGGGGCCGTCTTGGCAGGTGCGCCAGGTCGCCCAACTGCTCCCCGGGGCCGAGGTCGCGGTAGGCCACCTGGCCGTCGATGAGCAGACCAGCGCCGGCGGCCAAACTGACCGCGTGCGGGAGGCGGTGGTGTGCCGGACTGCAGCGGCGGGTTGACGTCGTTCGGCCCT
>JASHVH010000504.1 GCA_030039575.1 Acidimicrobiales bacterium
CGGCGGGGACTTCATCACCGGCCGCGAGAAGCACGATGTCCCCGATGACGAGCTCATCCGCCGGGACTACCGACTCGGTCCCGTCCCGTCGCACCCTGGCGCTGGCCTTCATCATCGACTTGAGCGCGTTCATCGCGCTCTCGGCCTTTCCCTCCTGACGAAGGCCGACCACAGCGTTCAGCACTGTAAGAAAGAAAAGTATGGCCGCAGTGCTCCACTCTTTGATTGCCAGTGACACAATGGCCGCCGCCACCAGGATGATCTGCATGTAACTGCGGTACTGGTCGAGGAGGCGCCTCCACTCGGGCGGAGGCTTTTCTTCCGGCAAAGCGTTTGGCCCGTCCCGAGCCAACAACTCTGCAGCCCGCGCCGCCGTTAACCCCCTCGCCGGGTCCACTCCGAGCTGGGCAGCTACATCGTCAACCGAGTGCGCGTACCAGCCCCCCACCCCGGCTCTTGGGCCCCCTCCTGCTTCGATGACTGTCAAATGGGGTACCCCATCATCGGTAAGCAGGGACTGGCCCGGGCTTGCTCATATGGCCGCGCTGGGCCATGTAGACGGGGATCCCGAGGAGGAGGGCGCCGCCCGCCAGAAAGAACGGCGCCCAGTAAACCCAGAAACTGTGGCCCGAATTGCGGGAGTAGAAGATAAACAGAATGGAGAAGACCAGCGCCACAACGGCGATGACCATGTCCCGCACGAACCGCGGGGTCTGAACCGTCTTGTGGTCGACCCAGCGCCATTTCGCCTGAGCGATGGCCGAGAACCCGTACGGTACGGCGGCCGTGATACCACTCATCAATACGAGGGTGGTGAAGACCGTCTCGCCACTCGTCCCGAGGTAATTGATCGCTATCGCTATAGACGCGAGGACAGTGGAGGCCACTATGCCATAGGCCGGCACGCCCTTGGACGAAATCTGCTTGAAGGGCGCCGGGAAAAGCCCGTCGTTGGCCGCGGCCAGCGGCATTTCGGCGCATATCATGGTCCACCCGTTGAGGGCTCCGAGGCCCGAGATGATAACGGCTATCGCCATTACGTCACCGGGCCAACTGCCACCGAACATAGCATTAGCCGCCTCCGAAAAGGGTTGCGACGTGGCCGCCAGCGTGGAGCTGGGCAGGATGCCGAAGATGGCTACCAACGAGAGCATGTAAACGACGGCGGTGGCGAGCGTGCCCAGTATGGTCGCTCTCGGGATATTGCGGTCGGGGTCGCGCACCTTGGCCGCAGCAACCGACGCGGTTTCCACCCCCAGGTAGCTGAACAGTGCGATCGCCATGCCGCCGCCGATCGCGGCAATAGCAGTCTGGCCGCTTACGTTCCAAGGGTGGTAGTTGGCAGAAGAGATATAAAAAAGCCCGACCGTCGACATGAACAACAATGCGGCAAACTTGAGGATCGTTGTCCCAACCTGCACCGAGCCCATGTTTTTTACGCCCGACAGGTTGACGAATGCTGGGAGCCATAAGCCCACCAGCACGAGCGCAATGGAGCCAAAGGTGTTCTGGCCCTTGTTTATGAACCTCTCCACGTACAGGACCCAGCCCACGGCGATGGCGGCGTTCCCTGACCACGCGGTGATCCAGTACGACCACGCGTTCAGGAACCCGATGCCGTTCCCAAATGCCACCCGGCCATACGCGTAGGGGCCGCCGTCCGCCGGCAGACGCCGGGACAACGAGGCAAAAAGCACCGCGAACGTCAACGCCCCAATGGTGGTGAGCCCCATCGACACCAGGGTGATCGGGCCATATGAGGCCAGCGAGCTGGGGAGGTTGAAGATCCCGACACCGATGATGCTCCCCATGATCAACGCCACGGCCTGTAGCGGCCCGAAACGAGTGTCGGGCGGTTTGGGGACCGCTTTCAACGCCGGTGGTTTCAGGCTGGCCTCGTCCTGGTTGTAGACAGCGCCCTCGGTCATGGTCTCCCCCTCGGAGATCGGGCTAAGCCGGGTCCCGCAGGATGGGGCAGGTCATGCAGTGCCCGCCCCCACGACCCTTCCCGAGCTCGAAACCGGCAATCTCGACGACTTCCACGCCCGCTTCGCGCATCTTGGCGATAGTGAAAGTGTTGCGCTCATAACTCACGACGACTCCTGGTTCCAAAGCCACCGTGTTGTTGGCGTCGTCCCACTGTTCGCGCGCCGCCTGGTAGCTGTCTCCCCCGGTCTCGATAACCCGGAGCTGCCGCACGCCGAGCGCGTCGCGAACCGCAGAGAGGAAGTCCTCCTCCACGGTCACGTCGAAATCCCCCGGGCGGTTGCTCGGTCGCAGGCTTATAGCCGGGAGGTGGGCCACAACCCCAGGGAAGGCGGTGACGATGTCCCGGTCGAGCATGGTGAAGACGGTGTCCAAGTGCATGTGGGCGCGGTCTTTGGTCATGATCGCGGCAATGACGCGTTCAGCCGCGCCGGCCTTAAACAGCCGGGCTGCTATGTGCTCGATCATGCGGCCCGAGGTCCGTTCGCTGAACCCGATAAGTACGGTTTTGTTCCCTATGGGCTGGATGTCGCCGCCCTCCATCGAGGCCGGCCCGAAGATTTCGAGCCGGAGGGTGTCGTCCATGCCCTCTGCCGTACCCGGGTACCACTCCTGCCAGTGTGACCCCTCGAACATGGGGTGGTACCGGTAGATAGTCAGCAGGTTGAGGGCTTCGCGTCGGCGAGCAGGCCAGAACATCGGGTTCACCGTCACGCCATCGAATATCCATGCCGAGGAGTCCCGGGTGAACAACGTGTTCGGCAGTGGCGGCAGCACGAAGAGGTCCTGGTCGTCGTTGGCCGCTGCCAATAGGGAGGTGCGCTTGAACCGTTGCCAATCGGGGTCCAGCTCGCTGATGGTCAGGCCTCCGATTAGGTGCTTGGCCAGCAGAGCCGGGGGTAATTTTTCCAGCATCCCCCTTATCTCGTCGACGATCGACCATCCGACCGTCGACTCGCTCGCCACCGCATCGATGACTTGGACCCGCGCCTTGTCGCTGGCGGTGAGGGCCTCCGCCAGCAGCTCGTGGACGTAATAAACGTCGACGTTGTGATTCCGCAGGACCTGGACAAAGGCGTCGTGCTCTCTTTGGGCGCGCTCGACCCATAGCACGTCGTCAAACAGCAGCTCGTCGTGATTGGAGGGAGTGAGCCGCCGGAGGCTCAGGTCGGGGCGGTGGACTATGACTTTCCTGAGCTTCCCGACCTCCGAGTAAACGCCGAACGTGGCGCTGTCTGTCATTTACCTCTCCTCATTTGTCCTCTGAGCGTTCCTTCTACAGGTGCACGTGCGTCAGGACCGGCGCCGTCAAGTGCCCCAGCACGTTGGTACCGGCTCGTCCCTCGACGATCGGGCCGATATCGGCTAGCGATCCAATGGCGGCGCGCTTGCCGGTTGTCTCGGCGAACCTGACGGCCGCCTCCACCTTCGGGCCCATGGAGCCGGCGGCAAAACTGTGATTGTGGAGCTCGCCGGGCGCAACCTGGTCGATCCGACGCTGGTCGGGGGTGCCCCAACCTTCGTATACGCCGTCCACGTCCGTGGCCATCACCAACAAGTCCGCATCGATCTCCCGGGCCAGGAGCTCGCTGGCAAAGTCCTTGTCTATTACGGCCTCCACCCCACCGAGCGTCCGGTCCGCACCAGGTACCCAGGCGGTGGGGATGCCCCCTCCGCCTGTGCATATGACGACTGCCCCGTGGTCGAGTAGCCAGCGGATAGGCCGGAGCTCGAAGATACGCTTCGGAGCCGGGGACGGGACGACTCGCCTCAACTTGTTGCCGTCGCGTTTGAACACCCATCCTTTTTCATTGGCCAATTTGGTGGCGGTGGCGTCGTCGTAAACGGGCCCGACAAACTTCGTCGGGTCGGCGAACGCTGGGTCGTCCCGGTCAACTTCTATCATCGTGAGGATGGTGGCGAGAGGTAGTTCCTTGGGGACGAGATTGCCCAGTTCCTGCTCGATCAAGTAACCGATCATCCCCTCTGTCTGCGCGTCCAGGATGTCGAGGGGGTAGGCCTCGACATCCTTGTACGCGGACGCCTGGAGGGCGAGGAGGCCCACTTGCGGCCCGTTCCCGTGTGATAGGACGAGTTGATGGTGGGTGGCGATCGGGGCGAGGGCTACGGCTGCCTGATGTACATTGGCCCGCTGGGCCTCGGCTGTCATGGGCTCGCCCCGCCTCAACAAGGCGTTCCCGCCGAGAGCAACCACGATGCGCATGACGGGCGTCCTCAGTCCCCGAGGGTGGCGACGAGCAGCGCCTTGATCGTGTGCAGCCGATTTTCCGCCTGGTCGAACACGATGCTGGCCGGCGAGTCAAAGACCTCGCCGGTCACTTCGAGGCCGTCATCCATCCCTGTGTGATCCATTATCTCCCGCCCAACGGTCGTGTTCGGGTCGTGAAAAGCGGGGAGACAATGCATGAACTTGACCCTCTGGTTGCCCGCCTTTTCCAAAAGTGCCGTGTTCACCTGGTAGGGGCTCAGGAGCCTGACCCGCTCACTCCAGACGTCTTTGGCCTCTCCCATCGACACCCACACGTCGGTGTGCACGAAGTCGACCCCCGAGACCGCCGAGGCGGCGTCATCGGTGATCGCCACGTGGGCACCGGTTCGCGAGGCAATCTGCCTGGCAAGGGTGACCACGTCGCCAGGAGGCTGGAGTTCTGCCGGTCCAGCAAGGCGTACGTCGGCACCCATCAGCGCTCCCATCACCAACAGGGAACGACCCATATTGAAACGGCAATCGCCGACAAAGGCGTAAGAGATCGCGTCGTAGGCTTTGCCGCTGGCTTCGTGCATGGTGAGGAAGTCGGCCAGCATCTGGGTCGGGTGCCACTGGTCGGTGAGGCCGTTGTAGACGGGGACGCCGGCGTATTTGCCTAATTCTTCGACGTCGTCCTGGTTGTTGCCGCGAAACTCGATGGCGTCGTACATGCGGCCGAGAACACGGGCCGTGTCCGCCACTGACTCCTTATGCCCGAGTTGCGAGCCTGAAGGGTCGAGGTAGGTGACGTGGGCGCCTTGGTCGAAAGCAGCCACTTCGAAAGCCGAGCGGGTACGCGTCGAGGTCTTTTCGAAGATGAGCGCGATCTCCTTGCCTTCCAGCCGCCTCACCTCGTTCCCGGCGAACTTGGCCACCTTCAGCGCTTCCGCCAACTGGAGCAGGTACTTCAGTTCACGCGGTTCGAAATCGATCTCCTTTAAAAAGTTCCGGTTACGCAGGTTGAACATCGTCATACCCTTTCAGCTCACGTTCGTGGGCGCAGGTTGTCCTCGTCGGGGTCGCGGTCAAGCAGTCGTTCGCCATGATCGTCTCGGCGTCGTCCCTGACGCCCTTGCCGGCAGCGCCAAAGACGACTAACGGGCATCAGACTATGGGGCGGCTGGGTGGACAGGGA
>JASHVH010000505.1 GCA_030039575.1 Acidimicrobiales bacterium
ATCTACGAGTGCCCTGGCGCACTGGCTTTATTAATGGCGCACGCCGACCTCGAAGCGATGACGCTCGAGCGAGACGTCGCTCATGAAAAGTCCCGGCTCGAGCCCCGCTGGTCCGAGTTGGTCTATGACGGCCTGTGGTACTCGCCTCTCAAAATGGCGCTGGACGCTTTCTTCGCCGAGACGCAACGCTACGTGAGCGGGGAGGTCCGGTTGCGTTGTGAGCCAGGGACCGCGCCCGACGGGACCGGCTGCTGTTTCGTCGCCGGGAGACGGAGCCCGGTGGCCTTGTACGAGCACGACCTGGCCACGTACACAGCCGCGGACCGCTTCCGGCACCAGGACTCCGAGGGTTTTGTGAGGATTTTCGGCCTCGGCATAGAGACTTGGGCCAGCAAACAGGGTGCGAGCCGAGGCCGGCCGGCCGAGCCGCGCCCCGGCTCGGCCAAACCCGAAGCGGCCGGGCCCGGGTCATCGGGCTAGCCGGGTAGTGTGACCGCCGATGACGCTCTGGCAGGGCCGTTTTGGCGGGAGCAAACAGTCAGAAGAGCTACTGGCCTTCACGGAAAGCCTGTCTTTTGACCGCCGCCTGGCGAACGACGACATAACTTGCAGCCGCGCCCACGTACTGGGGCTGCAGCGGTCCGGTTTGCTTTCGCCCGAGGAGGCCGGGGAGCTGCTGGCCGCCCTCAGCACCGTTGAAGAAGAGATCGCCGAGGCCACTTTCGTCTTCAAGCCTGGAGACGAGGACGTCCACACGGCGATCGAACGGCGGGTGACCGAGCTAACCGGTGACGTCGGGGGCCGGTTGCACACGGGGCGCAGCCGGAACGACCAGGTGGCTACTGACCTGCGCTTGTTCACCAAGCGTTCTCTGGTGGAGGTGGGGCGGGGGATAATCGCCCTGCAGGAGGTGCTCCTCAACCGGGCGCGCGAGGCCGGGGACGCGTACTTGCCCGGGTACACCCACATGCAGCGCGCTCAGCCCGTCCTGCTGGCCCACCACCTGCTGGCCCATGGGTGGGCTCTGGCCAGAGACGTTGACCGGCTGGCCGCCACCCGCCGGCGCCTGGACGTTTCCCCGCTTGGGGCGGGAGCACTGGCCGGTAGCTCTCTCCCGCTCGACCCCGACTGGGTGGCACGGGAGCTCGGTTTTTCGGCGCGCTTCGAGAACTCGATGGACGCCGTGTCCGACCGCGACTTCGTGGCCGAAGCGCTCTTCGACCTGGCCCTGGTGGGGACGCACCTGTCCCGCCTGGGAGAGGAGATGGTGCTGTGGTCCACCGAAGAGTTCGGCTTCCTCCACCTCGACGACGCCTACGCCACCGGGAGTTCCATGCTCCCCCAAAAGAAGAACGCCGATATCGCCGAACTGGCCCGGGCCAAGGCCGGGCGGCTGATCGGCCACTTGACCGGGTTGCTGGCCACCATGAAAGGCCTTCCTCTTTCTTATAACCGGGATCTGCAAGAGGACAAAGAGCCCCTATTTGACGCGGTCGACCAGGTGGAGCGTTCGCTGGCCGCCATGACGGGGCTGATGGCCACCGCCACGTTCGACACGCAGGCCATGGCCAGGGCGGCAGACACGCCCAGCTCGGCCGCCGCCGACCTGGCCGAATGGCTGGTCCAAAAAGGCATGCCGTTCCGCCAGGCCCACGAACTGGTCGGCGCCGTCGTAAGGGACTCCTTCGAGCGCCGCGTCCCGCTCCCGGAGCTAGTCGCCGCTCATCCCGCTCTTGGCAGCGACGCCGTCGCCCTCCTCGAGCCTGGGGTCCCGGTCTCCCGCCGGACCTCACCCGGGGGCGCCGGGCCCGGCCCGGTGGCGTCTCAGATCGACAGGTTCGCTGCTGTGTTACGAGCCGACGCCGACCGTTTCGGTGTCCCCAAGGCCACTGCCACCGGCCAGCACCCGGCTCGGGGGGGCGCGCACCAGCACGGGTCACGAGGGGCCGGCAAGGACGTCCACGGCACGGGCAAAGAGCACGCCGGCACGGGCCAGGCCGGTCTTTCGGAGATTGGGCTGCCAGACACCGGAAGGCCAGAGAATGGGACGGCAGAGACTGGGACGGCAGAGACTGGGACGGCAGAGACTGGGACGGCAGAGGCTGGGACGGCAGAGGCTGGGACGGCGGAGACTGGGACGGCAGAGACTGGGCCGCCGGACGCTGGGCCGCCGGAGGCTGGTTGACCCCAGTCCTGCTCGAGCGGGAGTTCTTTGCCGGCGATGCCCGGCACGTGGCGCCAGCGCTCATCGGGAAGCTGCTCGTACGGGCGGACGGCCGTGTCGCCCGTCTCGTCGAAGTGGAGGCCTACATGGGCCTGGACGACCCGGCCAGCCACGCATACAGAGGCCCGACCCCACGGGCCCGGATCATGTTCGGGCCCCCGGGCATCCTGTACGTCTATTTCTCTTATGGCGTCCATTGGTGCGCGAACGTCGTGTGCAGCCCGGACGGCACGGCTTCAGCCGTCCTGCTGCGGGCGGCCCAGCCTCTCGAGGGCGTAGCCGAGATGAGGGCGGCCCGGTGGCATGGCCAGCGAGATCTCCGGGAGCGGGACCTATGCCGGGGGCCGGGCCGGCTGTGCGAGGCCTTCGGCATCACCGGCGCCGACAACGGCCTGGACCTCACCTCCCCTGGCGGCCTTCTCGGCTTGGCCGACGACGGAGCCGGCAGTGGGGGCACCGTAGTGGCCACACCACGGGTCGGTCTGACGAGAGGGGCCAGCTCGCCTTGGCGGTTCATCGTGGAGGGGAGCCCGTGGGTCTCAGCACGGCCGCGGGGGACCGGCGTTGCGCCGGCCGAGCCCGCCACCGGCCGGGGCCCGCATTAGGTACCGTCAGGGCGCCGGATGTTTTGGTGTGAGGGTGTGCCGTGCCGTGACCTGCCGTGCCGTGTACCAGCGCTCGGGCGTGGGCCGTCTGGGTCGAGTGCCTGGTTGGGGGGCTGGAGGCCCGCTTCGGCCTTGTCGAGGGCGGACCTGGGTGCGGCAAGCGGCTCTGGGCGCGCTTGGGGGTAAAACATCCCCTAAATCGCCACAGGAACGCTCTGTTGCCCCCAGTCCGGCTGGTTGGGTGTCGTCGAGCCTGCCTGATTGCTGCCGCTCGGCGGCTATCTTGGCCTACACTGGGCTAGCTCGCCGACCGGCGAGCCCAGTGAGCTCAGGTTGACGGCCACCGGCAGAGCCGAAGGCGCCGTTGACAGGGCCCAGTGGGTGGGTTAAGCTGATAAGCCGCTCAGTTGAGCCTGTGCTCCCTTGAGCGACGCCTTCACAGCGGGGCTTCGTGCCCTCAAGTGGGGTCATTTAGCGGTTAGCACCGCCGCCTGCTTTCAGCAGACGTGTGTTCCCGCGAGTAGTGGACCTTGAAAACGGAACAGAGGAAGTTAAAAGCTAGTGCGGGTGCACCGGCGTAAGCCGGGGCGCCATCTTGTCAAGCATTAGACGGACAACAGACCGTCTTGTGCCAAACCAGCCCTGGAGGCCCAGGGTTGGTCACTCTCAAGTTCGAGGGCCGCCGAGAGGTGAGCCCGAGATCTCGATGGAGAGTTTGATCCTGGCTCAGGACGAACGCTGGCGGCGTGCTTCACACATGCAAGTCGAACGGGGCCCATCCGGTCGTAAGACTGGAGAAGGCCTAGTGGCGAACGGGTGAGTAACACGTGAGGAACCTGCCCCGAAGACCGGGATAACAGCGGGAAACCACTGCTAATACCGGATGCCCCCACCAGGCCGCATGGCCAGGTGAGGAAATGGGCTTCCGCTTCGGGAGGGCCTCGCGGCCTATCAGCT
>JASHVH010000506.1 GCA_030039575.1 Acidimicrobiales bacterium
TGCCGTTGTTCTACGTCCTGTACAGGGTGATCACCGGCCTGAGCAACAAGGGCCCGTCCGGCTGCAAGGGCACGGCTTGTCACGCCATGCCTCTCTACGTCAACCCGGGTACGGCCATGTACAAGGCGCTGGTAGCCAGTGCCTCGCCCGGCGAAGGCGCCCAAATGCACGCCTTCGGCATCAACCTGTCGCAGAGCGCCTGGACCGCGTTGACCAAGGGCCTGGGTTTCGTCGAGATCTTCGGCAGCCTTTTGCTGCTGCTGATCATGATCGGCGCCAACTACTACCAGCAGGTCCAGATCACCAACCTGAACCCCATGGTGCGGCAGAACCAGCAGATGAACTCGCAGATGCGGATGATGCGGTTCTTCCCCATCGTCTTCGGCCTCATCTGCATCCGGCTCCCCTCCGGCCTGGTCGTGTACTACGCGGTGTCGGCCCTGTTCAGGGTCGGGCAGCAATGGATGATGTACCACTACGACCCGAAGGTCATCGCCCTGGTGGCGAAGGACGACCGGGACATCGATGTCATGGAAGCGCGCCTCGAAGACTCCGAACGAAGAAAGACCAAGCCGCAGCAGACCAAGCCGCAGCAGGCCAAGTCGCAGCAGGCTGGGCCGCAGCAGGCTGGGCCGCAGGAGGCGGGAGCGGCTCCCGACCAACCCGCTCAACCGCGGCCCGCGTCGGGGGCGGGGGCGGGGCAGGCCAAATCGTCACAAGCCAGGCTGCCGCAGGCGAAGTCACAACCGAAATCACTCCCACCCAGCCAGGACGGCGCCCCCACCGATGGGAAGGCCACCGATGGGAAGGCGACCAACGGGAAGGCGACTGATGGGAAGGCCAATGGGCAAGTCCCCAGTCGTAACCCGAACGTTCAGTCCACCAGCCAAAGGAACCGCAACCGGCGGCGCAAGGGGCGATAGCAATGGAGTGGGTGGAGACGACCGGCCGTACGGTCGAGGAGGCCAAGAGGTCGGCGCTGGACCAACTCGGCGTGGCCGAGGCCGACGCTGATTTGCAGGTGGTGTCGGAGCCAAAGTTCGGGCTCTTCGGACGGCTCAAAGAAGAAGCCCGTGTCCGCGCCCGGGTGCAGCCGCGCTACCCGCGTTCAAAAGGAGAACGGCGGGACAGGCGACGTAACCGAGCCCCGGCTGACTCCGACTACGCCTCCCAGCAGGCGGCCTCGGCGCGCCAGGCCAACGTGGTGGGCGATGATGACGGTGCGCACGGGGTAAAGGCGGGCACCTCTGCGCCGCAAGCGGCCAACTCGCAGGCGGCAGGCCAGCCGACGGGCGCCCGTCGGCGCCGGCGCCCATCGTCCAGCGCACCCGGTGCCACTCCCGAACGGGAAGGCGCTAACTTCAGCGAAGTGGCGACGGCATCGATTGAGGAACAGGTACGGCTAGCCGAAGAGTTCTTGCAGGGGCTCCTGAGCGAACTCGGCTCCTCTGCCACCGTCAGTTCGCACGAACTCGCGGATGGAGTAGTCGAGTTGGTGATCGACGGAGAAAACCTCGGCACCCTGATCGGCCCACGGGGCGCAACCCTGCTCGCCCTACAGGAACTGACCCGGACTGTGCTCCAGCACCGTGTGGGTTCGTCTGAATGCCGGGTTGTGGTGGACGTCAACGGGTACCGGAAACGCCGCCAAGACGCCCTGGCCCGCTTTGCCCAACAGGTGGCGGCAGAGGTCCGCGAGAGCAATACCAGGCGAGCGCTCGAGCCAATGCCACCAGCGGACCGCAAGGTCGTCCACGATGCTGTCAACGTCGTGCCGGGTGTAACGACGACTTCCGAGGGTGAAGAGCCCTACCGACGGGTTGTCTTGATCCCGACGCCGCCCGAGGACGCCGCCGAAGACGACGCCTCTGATGGCAGCCAGCAACAGTCGGAGAGCGTTAGCTCGTAGGCCCGCCTGCTGGCCTCGCACGGGGAACTGGCTCGGGGCCCCTCACCCCCTGGTCGGCTTGTCCCTAAATAGCCCCTCGTGATCCTCCCCCCGCAATTGGGCTCCCGCCTGGACCTGCTACTCCATGACGCTCGCCGGCTCGGTTTCCTCGGGCCGGGGCCTGTGGCCGGCCAGATCGCACGGGCCCTGGCCTTTGCCACCGTGGCAGGCCACGCTCCAAAGGGCCCCGCTGTCGATCTTGGGACGGGGGGCGGCCTACCCGGGCTCGTGTTGGCTGGCCTGTGGCCTGACAGCACCTGGCTCCTCATCGATAGCAATGTCAGAAGGGCCAACTGGCTGCAAGAGGCAGTCAAAGAACTGGGCATCTCATCGCGGGCCGAAGTCGTCTGCGAGCGGGCCGAACTAACGGGGCGGGGCCGCCGGCGACAATCGGCGGAACTGGTCACGGCCAGGGGCTTCGGGCCACCGGCGCCGACAGCGGAGTGCGCGGCGCCGCTCATGCGAGTTGGAGGGCGTTTGCTGGTGAGTGACCCGCCCGAGGGCCACGGCCCCCGTTGGCCGAGCGATGGCCTGGCCCAGCTTGGCCTCGAACTCGAATCGAGTGCCGTGGTCGGTACAGATGCCGGGCCGGTATCGATCAGCCTGATCCTCTCTACCTCGGAGTGTGGGCCGAAGTACCCGCGTCGCGTAGGAGTACCCTTTAAACGGCCGCTCTTCTAAGGCCGCCAAGGCGGCCGAAAACTGAGGTGCCTTCGTGTTGCTTGGCAGACGGACGGTGGCCGGGGTGCCTTCGTGACGGCCCGGCGGAAGACCGGGTGTTCCACGTGTTACCATACGGTGAAACACCCCTGAGAAGGGATCGACCTTCGAGTAAGGCCACTTACCGGGTGGGGCCGAAGGGAGGGGACGGCTGCCTACAGAGTTCGAACAGGGTGTGCTGGTCGGTCTGCTGATCGGTGAAGGTCACTTTGGCGGGGATGGTCGCCAGCCGCAAATAACACTGCGGATGCACGTGAGACATGCTCCGCTGTTCCATTGGATCCAGCAGACCTTCCCGGGCGGCAAGCTGTACGGGCCTTATAACCACGACGGCCGGAGCTACCTCCAGTGGATGGCTCGAGGTAGCTACCTCCGTGATGTGCTGGTCCCGCTCCTCGATGGTTGTTTGACACCGGAGCTGGACGCCAAGAGCGCCGAACGCTACGCGCAGATGAAGGTGCGGTACCAACGCCGCCTGGGCAGGCCAAACGGAGCCGAACCAGCCGGCCCGGCACGCTCAGCTCAGTTCGATGTGACCGCCGACGTACGCCAGGAGCCCCGAGAGGAGGTCAACAACACATCGAGGGCGACCCAGATTTTCGACCGCATCCGCCGAGATCAGGGTACTTGAGGAGCCCGGATCGTTGATG
>JASHVH010000507.1 GCA_030039575.1 Acidimicrobiales bacterium
AACGATGGCCATGACTGACCCCAATTCGACCGATACGACGGTTCCCTGGAGTTGGTTGCGTGCGCTGAGCCTCATGGCTGTGAATCTATCCAGGAGCCTGGTGTACGCGCCTCGCAGCTTGCCGGGCCGGGCATGCGCTAAAGCTCGAGTGAATAACTTGGGGTCTCTCGGCTAGCGAATTCCTCGGCTCCTAGCGGCTTCGCGCCGCTTCAGACGGTGTCGAGAAAGCACGTTCACCGGAGTCAACTTGCTGGGCCCGTTCGTCATCTCCTTGGGGCCTGGCCTCGCCTTGTACCCAGTTCTCTATCTTTTTCGGGTCTGTGCAGCAGGTTCGCGAGAGGTTGGGGGCACCCGGTCCGTCATCCGAAGATGACGTCCCGGATGCAGTCGCGGAGCATGTCCCCTAATTTGGAAGTGTCGGAGTCAGGGAAGCTGTCGCCAGCGAGGAAAAGCCCCGCGAATGCGGCGCCGAAGGCGGCCGCCATTCGGACCCGGTCCCGCTCCGGTACCCGGTTGTCGAGGAGGATGTTGCGGAACCGGTTCTGGATGTCGTCGTTCGCTGCCTCGTGCGCCTCGCTGTGCAACTTCTCCATGGCAGCCTGGTTCCGCTGGTGCATGAGGAAGAGCTTGCGTTGGGCCAGCATCTGGTCGATCACCTGGTCGAGCAACTGGCCCCAGTGCTGGAGGGTCATGGGCTCGTCCCCGAGGCTGTCTAGGGCTTCTTTCCCGAAATCGTGGATCCGCAGGTGGAGGGCGAGGAGGATGTCCTCTTTGCTCTCGAAGTGGTAGTAGAGAGCCGCCTTGGTGACGCCCAGCCGTTCGGCGATCTGCCGCAGGCTGGTGCCGTCGTAGCCCTGGGCCAGGAAGAGGTCGAGGGCCACATCGAGTATGCGCTCGCGCGTGGAGTTGGCATCGTGTGCCTGGGCCTCGCGCTTGGCCTTGATGGACCGGGCGAACTTGGGGGGAAGGGCGTCGTCGTCGGCTTCGGCCGGGGCGGGACCAGTGGTGAAGGCCGCGAGCGTGGTGGGGCCCTGGCCCTCCTGGTCGTTGGTGCCTGGTTGTGCGGTCTGAGTCATATTTCCTTGGTCAGCCTACTTGACGACAGGTAAGTTCGTCCCTTACCATACGGTTAGTAAGTAGTTTACCTAACGACCGGTAAGGATGTCTATGACTACTGATCTGATGATCCAGGCCGAAGGACTGCAAAAGCGCTACGGGGACACCCAAGCCCTGGCCGGCGTGTCCTTCGACGTGCCTGCGGGGACGATCCTCGGCCTGCTCGGGCCCAACGGTGCCGGCAAGACGACGGCGGTCCGGGTCCTGACCACACTGGCGGTACCTGACTCGGGGACGGCCACGGTGGCGGGGATCGACGTGGTGAAGGACCCGAACGAGGTGCGGCACCACATCGGCGTGGCCGCCCAGGACGCCACGTTGGACGGGCTGCTGACGGGCCGCCAGAACCTGACCCTGGTCGGGGAACTGTGCGACATGGGGCGTGGGGCGGCCAAGGCCCGGGCGGCCGAGCTGCTGGAACGCTTCGAGCTGACCTATGCCGCCGACCGGGTACTCAAGGGCTACTCGGGCGGCATGCGACGTCGGCTGGATCTGGCGGCGTCTTTGATGACGCGGCCGCCGGTGCTGTTCCTCGACGAGCCGACGACCGGGTTGGACCCAACGTCACGCCTGCGGGTGTGGGAGGCCATCCGCGAGCTGCTGGACGAGGGCGTCACCGTCCTGCTGACGACTCAGTACCTGGAGGAGGCGGACGAGCTGGCCAATCGCATCGTGGTGGTGAACCACGGGCTCGTCATCGCCGACGGGACGCCGCAGGAGCTCAAGGAGGCCTCCCGGAACGCCAGAGTGGAGGTGACTCTGGCGACGCCTTCGGCGGCGGCCGTACCGGCCATCGCGGAGTTGGTGGCCGGCCAGGTGTACGTAAGCGAGGACGGGCGTCAGCTGTCGGCTGGCGTCGACTCGTCGCCCGGGTTGGTGACCACCCTGGTGCGGGCTTTGGACGCCGCAGGGGTGCTGGTGGACAACCTCGAGGTGCGGCAGCCGTCGTTGGATGATGTGTTCTTCATGTTGACGGGTGATCACATCGAGGAAGAGGTAGCCCCGGACGACGGTGCGGATGGTGAGGACGGCGGTGGCGGTAGTGGCCGTGCGCCCTCTGGTGCTGGCCGCGCGCTGGGTGGCCGGCGCGCTGAGTTGGAAGGAGCGAGCGCCCGATGACGACGACGACCTTGACACCTCGGCTCGTTCGGGTGGACCGGCCCAAGTCGGGCGGCCTGCTGGGCCCACTCGCCGACGTGTGGGCCATGACCCGGCGGAACCTCGTGCACATCTCGCGGGAGCCGATGCAGCTCTCCGACGTGACTATCCAGCCGGTGTTGTTCACGTTCCTGTTCGTGTACGTCTTCGGTGGGGCGATCCCGATCCCCGGCGGTGGTTCCTACAAGGATTACCTGTTGGCCGGGATTTTGGCGCTGAACCTCGTCACCTCGGTGATGGGGACCGCGGTCGGGTTGTCGACCGACTTGCACGAAGGGATGATCGACCGCTTCCGGGCTCTGCCCATCTGGCGGCCGGCTGTTTTGATGGGCCGGTCGGCGGCCGACTTCATGACGTCGTGCCTGTGCGCGCTTATTGTGGGGCTGACCGGCCTGGTGGTCGGGTGGCGGTCGGACGCCGGCATCGTGGCCGTCCTAGCCGGGTTCCTGCTGGTGCTGTTTTTCGCTTACTCACTAACGTGGGTCGCCCAGTGCGTGGGGTTGAACGCCAAGAGCCCGGAATCAGCGGCCTCGTTCGGTTTCATCGTGCTGTTCCCCTTGGCCTTCGTCTCCAACGCCATGGTGCCCACAGCGCACATGCCGGGATGGATGCAGGCCATCGCCGATTGGAACCCGGTCTCGGCGGTATGCGCCGGGGTGCGGGACTTGTGGGACAACCCCAACCCGTCGCACGTCATTAGTGCGTGGCCTATGCAACACCCCGTGGAGGCGTCATTGATCTGGTCGGTGCTCATCATCGCCGTCGCCGCCCCGCTGGCGTCGTACTTCTTCAAGAAGCGCTGCACGGACTAACTGGGTTTTCGGCCGTAGGAGCGTGGCCAGCCGGTCCATACTTTGGTCCATATTCACGGCCCAAGAAAACCTTTACCAGCGTGGGCAAACTGTCCGGGTTCCCCTTTAGATAGGCCTGCAGGCAAGCGATCTCTGCTAGTAGGCGAACCGTCTG
>JASHVH010000508.1 GCA_030039575.1 Acidimicrobiales bacterium
AGCCCAGATTTCTCCCGGAATGCTTGGAAAGCCTTCAGGCTCAGGGAGTTCAAAGACTGGGAGTGGGTCGTTGTCCTCCATACGGGCGCGAGGTGGAAACCACCACGCAAGGACCCTCGGGTGAGGACCGTCATCGATGATGAGCTTGACGGGGTCGGGTCGGCCAAACGGCGTGCCTGCGAGGAAGCAACGGGCATAATCCAGTCGAGCTCGATCACGACGACCTCTTGGCTCGGTCGGCCCTTGAGGGCGTGCACGACGCCTTCTCGGAGCAGCCCAGCCTCCCACTCGTTTACAGTCACTTATTTCGAGTACTGCACGACCGCTCTGAGGCCACCGGCGCTCGGGACCGGTACTGCTGCGCTACCGGCGTAGCCGTCGGCGGCCAGCTGGGCGAGGGTGTCGAACAGGTACAGGGAACCCTGGTAGCTCACGTACACCATGCCCGGGGCGCTGACCAGCACCCCTGCGGCCATGCTGGCCCCCGTCTCGGCCGGCCCCACCGTCCCGGTGAGCGCCTGGGCCGGGTCGGCGGCCCGTACCCGGCCGAGGACAGCGGGCGAGGCGATGCCAAAGGCCCGGCCCCCGGCCAATACATAGAACGTGCCCGCCGAGTCGACCAGCGCCCCGTCGGCCCGGGTGGCCAGGGCGGTGGCCGAAGGGCCGGTCACGCCGTCGGTCGTCCCCACCCGCAGGCCCGCCAGGCTGGGCACGGTGACGACCAGGGCGGCGTCGTAGCCGTTGGCAAAGAACTGGTGCGGAGTGGAAAAGCCGTGCAGCTCACCGTCGGTGCCGGCCACGTAGATGGTGCCGGCGCCGTCGACCGCCTTGGTGGACAGCAGCGTCCCGGGCCGCGGGACCTGCGTGGGGGGCAGCGCTCCAGGCGGGGCCGCTTGCCCGTGGGCGCGGTCCACCCGCCCCAGCGCCGCCAGTTGGCCGGGCGACGCCAGGAAGGCATGCCCGCCGGCCAAGACATATGACTTCCCGCCAAAGCGGACCACTGCCCCGTTGGGGTAGGTGAGCCCGGCCCCCGGGAAAACAGGGGCCGGGGGCGCCGTCGCGGCTGGGGTAGTCGTGGTGGGGACCGGGATGAATTTGCCTGCGGTCACGTCCAGCGACAGCGAGCCAGTGGCCGGGGTGGAGACGCCGCTGGCGGTGTCGTCGAAGCTGGCGGTAACCGTGTAGTCCCCCAGGTTGAGGTCGTCGGGGCCGGTGCAGGAGGTAGCCGCGGTCGGGAAGCTCAAGCTGCACAGCACCAGGCCCCCGGGGGTGGTCGAGAAGCTGAGGGTGCCCGTGGCGCTGGCCGGCACCCCGCTCTCGGCGAAGATGGCCGCCGTGCTGTAGGCGATGGCGGCCGAGGTGGCCCCGTCCACCGTCGCCGAGAACACCGGCACCACCGCCACGCTGGCCGTGGCCGGGGCCGAGGTGTAGCCCAGGTTGTCGGTCACCGTGTAGCTGAAGCTGTCCGCCCCCACGAAGCCGGCGGCCGGGGTGTAGGTGAACGACCCGTCGGCGTTGACAGTGACGGCCCCATCGGCCGGACCGGCTGAAAGGGCCGCCGTCCAACTGGTGGCCCCGGGGTTAACGTCCGTGACGCCGGACAGTAGAGTGCCTGCCGGCTCGGCCAGGGCAGTAGCCTCGTCCGTCTGGGCGGACACAGTCCGCGCCACCGGCATCACGTACTGCACAGCGCCGGCGTTGCAGGGGGCCCCGGCCGGGCTGGCCACCCCCCGCTGGTCGGTGGTGGGGCACAGCTGGGTAGAGGTGCTGTTGAGCAGGACCGAGGTGTTGTTGGGGACCAGCCGTATAGCCGGGTTGCCCGCCAGCAGGGCTATTGTCTCGGTCGGTCCGCCGTTGTCGGCCAGAGGCCCGAGTAGGGCCCCCAGGTTGGCCACATCGAGGTCGTCGCCCGGGACTGGTCCGGACTTCGATTCGCAGGTGCTGTCGCTGCCGACGTTGTAGCTCTCGTCGTTCCAGGGTCCCCCCTGGGCGCAGGCACCGCTGAAGATGTCAGCTGCGGCCCAGACGGTGGCGGTTGTGCCACTGTTGTCTATGGTGCCGCCCGAGGCGGCGGTGTTCCCCGAGAAGGTGGAGCTCATGACGGTGAGGGTGCCGGTGCCGTTGTCATCGCCGTTGTCGACGGCGCCGCCATCACCTTCGGCGGTGTTCCCCGCGAAGGTGGAGCTCGTGACGGTGAGGGTGCCACGGCCGTGGTCATCGCCATTGTCGATGGCGCCGCCATGATTTTCAGCGGTGTTGCCCGAGAAGGTTGAGCTTGTGACCGTGAGGGTGCCACTGTGGATGATCGGCCCCCGGCTAGTGTCGCTGAAGCCGTTGCCTATTGCACCGCCAAAGGTGGCGGAGTTCCCCGAGAAGGTGGAGCTCGTGACGGTGAGGGTGCCACGCCCGCCGTCACCGTTTTCTATTGCGCCGCCAAAGGTGGCAGAGTTCCCCGAGAAGGTGGAGCTCGTGACGGTGAGGGTGCCAAGGCCGAGGGTGCCGTTGTCTATTGCACCGCCGTATTCGCCATTATTGTCGGAGAAAGTGCATGCGCTCACGATGAGGGTCCCGTCGGTGACGTTGAGGATGCCACTACCGTTGCCGTTCTCAACCGTGGTCCCCTCGAGGTCGAGGAAGACGGGGCCGGCAATACCGAGCACTTGGCCCGAACAGCTCGACGTTTGACAGCCGATGGCGCTGCCGTCGTTGCCGTCCAGGGTGGGGCTGGCGACGCCCGGTGCCGGCTCGATGGTGAGCGGTGCCGAAGCCGAGGTGCCGGTGGGGCTCACCAACCAGTTGCCCACGTAGTTCTGGCTTGCCCCCGGGGTGGCCAGATAGACGGTGTCGCCTCCACCGGCTAGGGAAAGGGCCCCGGCCAGGTTGCACTGCTCAGTCGTGACCGTCGTCGCGGGACAACCCGAGGAACTCGTCGGCGAAGCCACCTCGCCGCCGGCATAGGCGTACAGGCCCACCCCGGCGCCCGCCGCCAGCGTGGGGCTCACGATGCTGAGCGACCCGAGGGCTACGAGACTGAGGGCCACGCCGACCGCCAGGGACCGCCTCGGCGCGGACCACGCCCAGTCCCCGTGGGCGGCGAGGTACCTCAC
Source organism: Acidimicrobiales bacterium (assembly GCA_030039575.1). Classification (GTDB taxonomy): domain Bacteria; phylum Actinomycetota; class Acidimicrobiia; order Acidimicrobiales; family Palsa-688; genus Fen-671. The sequence continues at coordinate 3,108 of JASHVH010000508.1, forward strand.
GGGACAGCTCGCCGAAGGTTGGCTGAGCGCTGGGGCGCGGAGCCTCGTGCCCTCTCACCCAGGTCGCCGACAGCCAGCGCCGCATGTGGCGGGCCAGGCGTGATGCCCCGCCTAGCCATTTCGGGCCCCTCTCGGGCCCTTACGCGACAGGAGCCAGAGAGCGACGGCAGCCGGCGCCAGCACCTGTCCATGAGGAACCTCCCGTAGCTGTTAAGGCGATGAAGACGACCTCGGCACGCGCTGTACTGGGCTAAAGGTACATCCAGCGTGACAGTCGGCACCACGGGCAATTACGCCGACGACCGCGACAGGTTCGGCCTCGAGCCATTTGTATGCAGCGCGCCGAGGTGATGGCTACCGGTATGATCTTGGTGCCGAGAGGTCAGTAATTTCAACGCCGTGGATCCGGCGATGTGTCCCTCGCCTGATGCTCGATGCACAGAATGTTCCTTACGGTGTAGGTGTTTTCACGATCGGATGGTCCAACAGTCAGTGCCGGGACGGGTAATTCTTCGCCGGCTCGGGGCTGTCGACCGCACATATCGGCTCTTCCCGACGTCCGCTCTGGGGTTCCTCGGTGCCAGGCCGGCTCGCGCTTCGCAGCCATAAAGTCCCTGGCACAAGCCACGGTTCTGGCTCCCCAAGGTCACGTGGCGCCGCCGGGCACAGAGGACAATCCTGTAGCGGCGCGACGGGCCGTCGCCCACGCACTTGGCGAACTGCGATTGGATACTTTTTCAAGTACTTGTTTCGCCGACATCTCGGCTAATTCGTCGGAACTTCCGAGCCTCGCTCCTCCACTGTTCCTTGGGCCTATCCGAGACTTGAGCTGACCTCGGAGGTCGCTATACCTGCCCCCATGCTTGGCCCATGCGTGGCATGGCGACCAGGGTACGAGGGTCTGCGGCGAAGTCTCGCATACTGTCGAGGATCTCCTCGATCTCGGCGGAGGTGGCCAGTCCGTGGCGGAGGACGGCTGGCCCGATTTTCTCCATTGTCTCCGCCATGATCTGCTTATGTGGCCCTTGCATGTGGACGGGCTGGAACACGTGCCAGCGGACATTGCGCATCCCGGCCTCGACGAGCAGGGCGGGCAGCCGACCCCCGATGTTGGCGTCCCCGCCTCCGGCCCGGACAGCCTCAACGTACAAGTCCAGGTAGCGGTCGTAGGCGTCGTGGCGTGGGTAGCAGTAGCAACCGCTGAAGTCGATGTCCTCGACCACGAAAGTGCCTCCCGTGGAAAGCAAACCAGCGAGGTGGGCGACGAGGTCATCTGCACGGTCGACGTGGGAAAGAAGAAACCTGGCGTACACGAAGTCAAAGGGGCCCCCTTGCACCGAGCGGGCGTCGGTGACTTGGAAGTCCACATTGTCTACCCCGGTCGCCCCCGCGTCCTGACGGGCGAGTTCCACTATCTCGGGGTCGAAGTCGATACCCACCACACGGCCCGAGGCGCCCACCATCCGCGCCAGGTCGACCGTTACGTGCCCGCCGCCGCAGCCGACGTCCAGGCATGCTTTGCCCAAACCGACGCCAACTCTCGCCAGAAGTTCAACTGTCGTAGGCCGCATAATGTCGGCCAGCAGGTTCAACCTCCGCTTGCCCTCTTCGCCACCGGCGATCGCGTAGGCGTCCTGAGCACCACCGGTGACTGTCATCCCCACTCCCCCGGTCTCTTTGGACGGTGGATTGTACTAACCCCCGTTCCGGAAATTCGATTGATCGTCGAAAAAGGAATGAGACCTTTGTCACACCGAGAACCGTTCGGCAAGAGTTTGTTCTCAGTGTGCGTTGACAGGCGTCGGCGAACGGAAAGTCCGGTGCGGTCGGTCGCCGAACCTGATCGGATGAGGCCATAGCCCTGCCACGAGCTTTGGTCATTCGTGAGAGTACCCACCGCATCCACGATCCTCTGATCCCGGCGAAGTTGGCCCGCCTCGGCGAGGCGGTACCGCTGCGGTCAGGGTAACGGGTGCTCGACGCGGCCGGCTACGTCGCCGCGGAGCCGGCTGACGTCGCTTCATGCCTCGGGGCCACCTGGACCGGTGACGGGATCTTCGGCACGATCGATCCGCTGAGTCGCTCGCTGCGTAGTGGCGGCCTCGTCCTTATCGGCGAGCCGTACTGGGTGCGCGCTCCAGCGACCGACGATCTCGCACGAGCGTGCCATGCCCGCGACCGTGATGACTGGTTGACGCTTCCCGAGCTGGTCTCGTCGCTACGGAGCTATGGACTGGACCTCGTACAGATGCTGCTCGCCAGTCCCGACCACTGGGACGCCACATTCACTCCATCGCTCGGGAACCGCACATTCCGAACGTCAGCGCCAAGGTTCGCCGATCGGTCAGGTAAGAATCACGCCACCCACTTCCTGGCGGGCCGTCGAGGTGCCGATCAAGGGCGCCGGAACAATCACGTACAATGCCTCCGGCATTGAGCACCTGCCCGGATCAGGCGGTGCGCGGAACATCAAGGTCGTGGTCTGGCCGCCACAATGCCTGCCCGCAACCGGAGAAGATCAGATCGGACGGCCCAATGCTCAGTGGCTACGGCTGGAGATCCACAGCGGCTCGGTCGGAGCCGTCCATGTAGAACGGTGTCGAGTTGTGCTCGTGGACGATTTTCCAGATCCCGTCCGTTCTGCGAAAGGCCAGTGTGGCGCGGAACCAAAGGTCGATGGTCGTACCGTCCGTCTTGGTGCCTCGGAGCCGGTTGAGGCTATAACTGTAGGCTAGGTCGCCCTCGGCGGCGATCGACAGCTGTGTGAACTGGACGTCGGGGCCTGCCCGCCAGGTTTGGTACCAGGCGTCCCAGCCGTCGGGGCCGAGGACCGCCGACCCCGATTCGGCCAGCGGAGGAGCCAGGTCGAAGCTGACGATGTCGGGGGCGTAATGAGAAACGAACCGCTCGGCGTCTTTGGCCCGATGGGCCCCGGCCCGGTCGTCCAGTACCGCCCTGATGCCGGTCGTGTCGGTCTCGGGCCCAGGTTCGATGGTCATAAAGCGTTCCTCCTTTGCGGTCGGGCTCGTCGTTTGCCTAGTACCGACGGATGGGAAACTCGCAACTCATCGCAATGTCTGAGGTAGATCCAGTGCGCATATTGTCCGAGCGCGCCTGGCGTTCTGTCCCCGCATCAAGCGATAGCGGTACCGCTACGTTGATTTTCAGAGATCGCCCGCTCTGTGCCACCCCGGAGCGTCGATGTCCCGACATCGCCTGTGTACAGATAATCCCGGTCTGGGGCGGTTGACTCCGCGCACCCGCCGGCCGGCTACTCGTACCGCAGTGCCAGGCCGGGCTGGATGTGCACCGCCCGGCGCAGGGCTGGGCGGACGACGAGCAGTGTCACCAGTACCACCACGACCAAGGAGACGGGCACACTTAGCAGTGGGAACACCTTCACAAGGGTGATGCCGAAATCATGGTCGACGAAGGCGACAAGGCCTACGAAGAGCAAGTAACCGAGGACCGAGCCCAGGGCCCAGCTGACCGTAGCCATACCGAGCGCTTCCGCAGTGTAGACCCGGCGAACCTGGCGGGCGCCGGCGCCGAGGCATCGGAGGATCCCCACCTCTCGCGTGCGCTCGATAATGGCCAGTGTTAATGTGCTCGCCAGCCCGATCAGCGCGATGCCCACCACGATCAGGCCGAGCGCCTCGAGCACCTCGACCACGGCGTTGTTGCTGCTCTCGTTTTGGGCGGTGTCGACGTAGCTTTTCTGAACCGCGACGGGATAGCCGGCCTGCCCGAGTCGAGCCTGAACCGACGCCGAGACCCTATCGACGAGGTGATGGCTGGTGCCGCCGGTGGTCAGCCACAGCGCGTTGACCACACCGACCGAGTTGGTCAGTCGTTGCAGTTGTGCCATCGTGAAATAGACATTTGAGCCGAGGTTCTCGATCAAGCTGTCGATCCCGATCACCCGAACCTGCGTCAGGCCGGTCGGGGTGCTCATCAACAGCCGCTGGCCCACATGTGCTTGCACGGCGTTGGCGACTGCAGGCCCGAGCACAACGACGGGTTGTGACCGGGCCGTATCGTTAGCAGTGAACCACCGCCCGGCGCTGAGCCGGTAGCGGTACAGAGTGCTCGGGCTGAGCCCCCACGCGTTGTACTGGTGCCCTTGCAGGCCGACCTCATTCTCGACGAGTGGCTCGACGCGCTTGACGCCTGGTGTGGCGGCAGCGATGTCGAGGGCGCGGGCGCCGAACTGCGGAGCACCATTGTTCGCGTCGACCTCGATCTGGAAGGCGAGCGCCTGGTGCACGGCGGTGGTTGCCGCCGCTCCCGTCTTGCCGACCCCGAAGAGGGCGAGGGCGAGCGCGATGGCGACCGTCATCTGGGCGATGGTGGCCGCCGTCCGGCGCTTTCGCCGCAGCGCATTGCGCACCCCCATGCGCGCCGGGCCCGAGAGCACGCCCGTCCGGGCTAATGCGCGATCGAGTCGTCCGGTCCCATAGTCGATGGCGGTTCGCTCGTCGAGCACCTCGGCGACCGGACGTCGAAGCACCCGGCGTAGGGCGGGGAGCGTCGTGAGCACAGCGAGCAGGGGACCGACCAACAAGCTGGCGACGATCACGGGGACAGAGACGGCGAACCCCGTCTGCACGTTGAAGATCACGGAGGCGAGGTTGCGGGTCACAAGGCAGGCGAGGCCGATGCCAAGGGCTGTCCCCAAGACGGCCCCCGTGGCGCCTAGGACCACCGCGGTACGCAGCACCACTCCCGCGATCTGCAGCCGTCTCGCACCGAGGGTCTTGAGGACGGCAATCTCGTTCGCTTGCTCGACCACCATCGTGTTCATGGTGTTGGCGATGAGGAAAAGAGCGCACAGTAGGGCCATCACGGTGACGACGAGGAAGAGGGCGATGACCTGGTTGAAGGTCCATTGACCCGGCCATGAGCCAGGAGCCCGTGTGGCGGGCAAGCCAACAAAGGGAGAGGCCCCCGTCTCGGCAGCGAGGTAGTCGCGCACCATAGCGACGGTCCCCGACTGGGCGGCCGCACTGTCGTCCTCGAGACGAAAAGCGAGGTAGTTGAAGCCGGGCTCGCCGGACAGGGCGCGAACCGTGGCCACGGTGGCGTAGAAGACGGCGTTGCCGGAGCCGTTGGCGCTTGACGACGCAGCGAGGCTGCGCCCCTCGCCGCTCACCATCAGCGATGTCACAGCGCCAGTCGCCGTCCGAACCGTGACCTGGCTGCCGAGCGGGACGACAAATCCCGTTGCAGGCTCGTTCCCCTCATCGGCCAGCACCTCGCCCGTGCCCGGAGGACGCCCGGTCGCCACCTGGACGGGGTCGACGGGCTGGTGCTGGAGGTCGATGCCCCATACCACCGCGTTCTGGCGAACGCCACCGGCAGATGCCACGGTTGAGTACTCGACGGTCGCTTCGACGGCGGCAACGTTGGGGAGATGACCGAGCGCGTTGAGCTGCTGAGGGCTGAGTTTCAGGTCGCGGGTCGCCACCGCGACGTCGTACAGACGCGCCTGCTTGATCTCCGTCTGCATCGTCGCATTAAGCAGGTTGGGCACGGCAACGATGGCGAAGCTCCCGATCGCCAGGCCAAGCGTGACAACGATCAATAGGTTCTTAAAGAGGTGGCGGCGCAAGTCCCCTCGGGCCTTGTGCGACAGGGCGCTCACGCATCTACCTCGCCCGGCACCACGTTGCTGGAAGCGGCAACAGTGGTCATACCCGCTCCCTTCTGAGAAAGCTCTCGGGCCCAGCCGGGGGGCCCAATTCGTCGACGAGCCGGCCGTCGCGGAGGTAGACGATGCGGTCCGCCCATCCCGCGTGGCCGGAGTTGTGCGTGACAAGCACGACTGCGCACCCGCCGTTGCACCGCTCACGAAGCAGTCGCATGACCCCCTCACCGCTCAACGAGTCAAGCGATCCGGTCGGCTCGTCCGCCAGCAGCAGTGAGCGCCCGCCGATCACAGCCCGGGCGATGGCCACGCGTTGCTGCTGGCCTCCCGACAGCTGGCCCGGCAACCGGTTCGCCACCTCATTGAGGCCGAGCGAGTTGAGCAGCTCGCGGGCGCTCGCCATGGCGGACCGAGGTCGCACCCCGTCGAGCTCGAGCGGCAGTGAGACGTTCTCGGCCGCGGTCAAAGAGGCCAGAAGGTTGATCTTTTGGAATATGAACCCCACCCGTCTTCTGAGGACGACTGACAGCTCGGTTTGGCTCAGGGAACCCAAGTCGTGTCCCGACAGCACGACCCGGCCCGACGTCGGCCGTTCGAGGCCGCCCGCCACGTGCAGCAGCGTCGACTTGCCCGACCCGCTCGGCCCCATGACCGCCAAAAGCTCCCCGCTTTCGACCTGAACCGACACTTCATCGAGCGCCACCACGTGGCGCCGCGGCGACCCGTACTGTTGCCCCACCCGCTCAAGCGTCAGGACGGGCATCAGTGCTTGTGCTCCAGCTGGCGCCCAGCCTTGGATCCCTCGTTACGCTCGGGCGGCCGTGGCCCAGCCGATCGGAGGTCCGCATCAGCCAGGCGCGCCTCGCAGAGGTCAAGCCAGCGCCCCTCGGCGTCTGCCTGGAAGACCAGCGCGTCGAGCATCATCAGCCAAGCCAGGTCACCGTCGGCCTCGGCGGCGACCTTGAGCCGGGTGAACTGCTGGAGTGTGGCCATCGTGGCTTTACGCTGCTGCTGCACCACCTCCCTGACACACTCAGAGCCGCACCGCATAGCGAAGACGAGCTTGATGGCGAGTTCCTGGCGCGGCACTACCTCTCGCTCAACCGGGGTCTGGTACCAGTGCTGCAGCTCCCGACGGCCTTCTGCACTGATCCGGTAGATCTTCTGCCCATCGTCGTCTTCGCCGGCGAGGACGAGACCGTCCCGCTCCAGTCGGCTCAGGGTCGAGTACACCTGGCCCACGTTGAGCGGCCAGACGTTGCCGGTTGCGGCTTCAAATTCGCTCTTCAACCCGTAGCCGTGTAAAGGGCCTAGATCGAGGATGGCGAGGAGGCTGTTGCGGACTGACACGGGCGGCTCCCTGCTACGTACTGAGTATGCGTACTTAGTATGTACACAGCCGGCTCCGCGAGTCAATGGCAGGAAAGTGGCGCGCCGCTTCGAGCAGATCATCGGGTAGTGCGCAACCCGTCGATTTCCAAGCCAGAACGAGATTGCAGCCGGTAGGCGGCCAGGACCCGTCTACACCTGCTCTGACCAGCCCACTTGAGTTCCCCTTATTGTCTGCGCCTTACTAGTTCTTACCCGGCATGTTGGTCAAATGTTCGCCGAAGGAGGTCCGGGTGGACGTTCGGCTGATCTGCGCATGTGGCGCTCAACTAATGGAACTTGGCCCGTGCCCCGAGGGCTGCGGTGCGATATGGATGGAGGCCAACTAATGAAGCTGACGATCGAAGTCGAAGTGACGTCCGGCGGCTTAGGTGCCGTCGCGGCGGCCAAGGCGGACGCCGCCGAGATCACGCCTGAGCGGTGGCTCGCCCAGACCCCGCGGACCGACGTCCTCAAGGCCTGTGCCAACGTGGTCGAGCAATCGTTCGATGTCTGGGTCGAGGACCAACAGGACATCTACGGGCCCGACTACCTTGGCGAAGCCGACAAGGCGGCTACCCGGTTCATCGAAGGTGTGGCCGGCACCAAGGGCGAGCGGCCATGATGCCGCCCGGGCCCCACCCGAAGCTATGCGGGCCTCATGGCTCGCTCGCAGAGCCGCCAGCTGCTCAACGGCCGGGAGCCCGAAACGTGCCCGCCATTGGCCGGGCTGTCCCGCGGGCCCCAAAGGCGAAGCCTTCCCTCGCCCAAGAAGGGCACTATGTCGAACAGGAAGCCCTGCCTGCCGTTCCTTCACACCTCGGACTTCGAGGCTGACGATCGTTCCCGGGTGACGCCCATGGTGGATGTCCACCCCCGGCGGCGCCAGCGCTAGCACCAGGGCCCTGGGCCTGCGTAACGCCGCGATTTGGGAGGGCAGCAGCGGACAGCTAGGCCGCTACGAGCGGGTGGGCTTTAGCCTCCTCATATAAGGGCTCAGGCGCCATGTCCAGGCCGCCGGGCCACGCGATCGTCCTGGCCTCCGCGTCGACGTACACCTTCGCAAAGTACGCCGGGTCCCGGAGCGGCTCGAGGACCCCTGTCCACTCTTCGTGAGAGAAGTCCACATCGCCCACCGTGCCGTCGTCGAAGAGGAGCCGCAGAACGTGGTCGCGTAAAACTGCCACCCCCGCCACGACTGGTAAGTACGTGCTGCTCACGGTGCTCATGCTACGGCAGGGGTGGAATGGAGACGAGAGGCTGGTTTTGCCGGGCCCGGTCCCAATTGGCAAGGAGCTCGTCGGTGTGCAGTCGCGGCCCACTCGACCACGAGTGCGTGCGAACGCGCATCAAGTGCGCCGGCGAGAACCACGCCATTCGCCGACACGGAAGCACCGGCTTCCGCGTGGTAGGCGTGGAAATGGGGGACGGGATGGTCGCGCTCATTCCAGTACATGTAGATCACGATCCCGTAAAACGCGCTCACCCGAGGCAACTAGGCAATTTCCTCCGCTGGTTGCTACGAACGGTAGGCCCTGCCTGGGACGCTGCCCTCATCTTCTGCCATTGTCGTCTCGAAGATCCGGAGGGGTTCAGGAGCTGCGGCCACGCACGGTCCGCCGGGGTGACGCCTGCTGGGGCTACGGAGCGGCGTCAATCATCGCGGAAATGG
>JASHVH010000509.1 GCA_030039575.1 Acidimicrobiales bacterium
TCGTGCGCTCGTGCCTGAGCACGGGGCCCCACAGCCTTACTGCCAGGCGGCCAAAGCGGCTGGCTTCGGTTGCCGGCCATCCGCTACCGGTTTCGTCGTCCGCCGGAGGGTCGTCCAGCAACTGTTCGAAGGGGACCACCGCCCCCAGCACGGCGAGGTGCTCGGGTTCGGTGCCCTCCCCGGGGAACTCGTCGAAACTGGAGGCCCATTCCCCCCGGGCAGCCTCGGACGCGTTCTCGTCTCTGCGGACGGCCAAGGCCCACGCCGCCGACGTCGCGCAGTAAATAGGCAGAGGCTCTCGCATCCCCCGCTCGTAGAGGTCGACCAGAACTGCCAGCCATTTCATGGCCTCCAAACGGAGGGCTTCCTCGTCCTCCCCGAGCGGGCTGAGGGTGGAGACGCTGATGCGGGGTTTGCGTGGCGAACTACCGGCCGCCTGCCCGATGGTGACCGCCGAGGGGGCCATGTCGGGATGGGCGGCGCTCAAGGCCAGGAACAAGGCCCAGGCCCTCAACCGGTGTTTGGGCCCGAGCTTCGAGTACGTACACCGCAGGACAGTCGATCGGCGGACCCCCGGGACGGCGCCGACCAGGCAACGTCCTCCCGGCAACGACAGGTTGACATCGACCGGGACGGCGGCCGCCTGCCCGCACGGCAACGCTCTCACCTCAGCCACTAGAGCTTCGACCACGGCCATCACGTCGTCCAGAGCCGCGTCCCCCAGAGGCCCAGGAGGTAGCAGCCCCCGGCCCCGCTCGGCCATGACCGCCCTGTCCAGGTCGGCGCCACCGAGCCGGGCCTCGAGCAGCCGGTCCCCGAGTGCCCAGCGTTCGAGCGGGCCCATCTCTACGGCCAGGGCGTCACTTGGTTCCTCGGGGATGTCACCTGCATAAAAGCTGAGGCGTTCTCTCAAAAACGCCTTGACGGGATGCTCCAGGAAACGGACGAGCGAGCTCAGCTGGATGGTCGGGCCACCCGGCGGCGGGAGCGGCTCCGGCAGGAAGTCGCGGCGGGCATGCCGGGGCCCGCTCATCGCCCGGGCGCCGCCCAGGTTGGCCTCGTCGAACCGCCACGAGTCCTTCCTGTGCAACCTTCCGGGGGCGAAATTGGCCGGGTTGAACGCCTGGAGCGGATGGCTGACGACCACCACCTCGCGCGGTGCCCGGGCGGGGCCTTCCAGTCGCACCGTCTTGTCCACCACGTCCAGGAGCTCGGCGACCGGGACGGAGGGGGGCCGGCGCTGGTTGAGGTGCTGGTCGCGTCCTTCGAAGGTGATGACCAGGTGCTCGGTGGCCGCCAACAGGGCGTCCAGGAGCAGCTGGCGGTCCTCGCTCGGGACGTCCCGGTCGCCGACCTGGGGGTCAGCGAGCAAAAGGTCGTCGCCGTCCTGGTCCGCCGGCCTTGGGAACAGCCCGTCGTCCAGGCCCAACAGGCAGACCACCCGGTGCGGGACCGAGCGCATCGGGACCAGTGTGCAGATCGTCACATCCCCCGTGCGGAAGTTTGCCCTCGTCGGCCGGCCACGCAGCCGGTCTGTCAGCAACGCCCGCGCCTCGGACAAGTCGAGCTCTACCTCGACCGGGCCGCCGGTGACCCCGGTGGCGCCGGCCGTCCCGTTGCCTGGGCCAGACGGGTCGCCGGCGAGATCCTCGAAGGCCCGGTGGACTTGTTCGTCCTGCCAGGCCTCGTTGGGTGCCGAAGCGGCCAGCCGGGCCGTCCCCTCGGCCAGGGCCCTGGCCCAGCATTGCGCCGTTTGTGGCCCTGTCAGCTCGTCAAGGGTCACCTGCAGGCGAGCGACCAGCTCGGCCAGCCGGCCGGCGAGGTCGATGTCCTCGCTGGACAGGTCGCCGAATGGAAGGCTGCCGCCAAAGAGCCGCTCGTCCTCGGCCATGGCCACACCGAGCAGGAGACGGTCGATGCCGGCGCGCCAGGTCCCGGCTTCGACCCGGTCGAGCTTCCAGGGCCGGCGATGGGCCGCGTCCAGGCCCCAACGCACGCCGGTGCCGGCCAGCCAACGCTCGACTCGCGAGAGGGCGTCCTGGCTGGTGTCCAGGCCGAAGCGCCGCGCCACCGGTTCGCGTGACGCGAAGTCGAGGACGTCCGAAGCCGTAACCCGGCTGCCCGCCAGCTCGAGCAGGTGCGCCGCCACCGCCAGCAGCGGGTTGGTCTGGCGTAGAGACCGGTCGGCCAGCCGTGCTCGCAGCTCGGGCGTCCCGGCCAGGCCGGCCGCCCCGAAGGTGGCTTTGACCAGGGGGGCGAACAGCTCGATGTCCGGGCACATCACGATCACGTCCCGGGGCTCGAGGGTCGGGTCGTCGGCCATCAGGTGCAAGACCGCCTCGCGCACCACTTCCACTTGGCGGGCGCGGCCATGGCAGGAGTGGACGCGCAGGCTGTCGTCGTCCTCGGCCAGCAAGGGGCGGGGGTCTTTTGCACCGCCGGGCGCCCCCGGCCCGGGCGGCGGCCTGTCAGCGCGGATGTCGGCCTGGATGAGCCCGAGCAGGCTCGGCCCTCGGCCCCCGGCGTCGAAGGGCCGGAAAGTACCGCCTTGTATGTCGTGAGAGGCCAGGACCAGCTGCATTTCCCGGGCGTCCCGGCCCCAGGACCGGAGCAATGGGTTCTTCGGCAACCGCACGGTCGGGTCGTCCCGCCTGAGCAACCCGGCGGGTGGGCGGGGTTCTCTGGCGGCAACCTCTTGCCACAGCGCCTCGGAGGGGTGCAGCAGGAACAGGTGCACGTCTCTGTGCGCGGCTATGGCTTTTAGGACGTTGAGGTGGCTCGACGGCAGGCGAGTCAGACCGAACAGTGAGGTACGGCCCGGCAGGTCGAGCAGGCCCGGCTCAGCTTCGATCCGCGCCGGTGTCGTCTGGAAGCGTTCGGCCGGGCTCGGCCCGCCGAGACGCTCCCGGAGTAACCTCCACAACTCGGCTTGCCAGGCCATGTCTTCGGGCCGCGCCGTGGGGAGAGCGCCCTCCGACCCTCGTTCCCAGGCGATGAGCATGCCGGGCCGGTGGACGGCGTAGTGGTCGAACAAGTCGGCGAGGTGCCGCACGGCGGTAAAGCGACGCGGGACGCCATCGGGCTCGACCGGTGACGACGCCCGGAGGTGGGC
>JASHVH010000510.1 GCA_030039575.1 Acidimicrobiales bacterium
GAGGAGCCACGGCCAACCGCTCCGCCCACGTCATGTCACGGACGCCCGCATTTATCGCCCGGGCGGGGCCATGGAAGACCCGTTGGTGGGCCCAGATCAGGTAGACAGCGGCAAAGATCACCCCGGTGGTGGCTACGACGGCCCACCAGCGGTGAGTGACGAACGTCCCGAGCAATACCAGGAGTTCGCCCACGAAGCCATTGAGCCCGGGCAGGCCGATGTCAGCCATTATCACGGCCATGAAGACCCAGCCCAGGATGGGGGCCACGGTCTGCATGCCCCCGAGCTCTGAGAAGTTGTACGTCCGCCGCCGTTCCCAGACCATCCCGACGAGGAGGAACAACGCGCCCGTAGTCAGGCCGTGGTTCACCATTTCGACGATGCCGCCAGTGATCCCCTGGACGGTAAAGCCGAAAAGGCCGATAACGATAAAACCGATACCCGCGATAGTGCCGTAAGCGACCAGGCGTTTCAGGTCCTTCTGGACGGCAGCGACCACGGCGCCCCAAATGACCCCGATGGCTGCCAGCGTCAGCAGGGCGGGGGCCAGCCGTACGGCGGCCGCAGGGAAGAGGAAAATCCCCCAGCGCAGGATCCCGTAGGCACCCAGCTTGAACAGGATGCCGGCCAGCACCATGGAACCGCCGGTCGGGGCCTGCGTGTAGGCGCCCGGCATCCAGGTGTGGAAGGGGATGAGCGGCATCTTTACCGCGAAGGCGATGCCGAACGCCACCAGGAGCCATTCCTGGTCGGCGATGGGGAGGTTCATGGCCCCTCTGGCCAAGGGGACAATGTTGAACGTGTCGATCGTGCCCTTCGGCTCGTGCGAGGCGACCAGAAGGTAAGTGGCCAGGATGCCGACGAAAAGGAAGGCCGAGCCTGCGAACGTGTAGAGGAAGAACTTGGTGGCGGCGTACCCGCGCTGGGGGCCGTTGCCGCTCACGATCACGAAGTAGCCGGGCACCAAGGTGAGCTCGAAGGCGACGAAGAACAAGAAGGCGTCCAGTGAGAGGAAGCTGGCCATGCACGCCGCTTCGAGCAGGAGCATCCAACCCAGGTAGGCCCGGGGCGAACGGTCGACGGGCAGGGTCGCCATCGCGATCGGGAACAAGAGGGCGGTCACGGCAACGAGGAACAAGGAAATCCCGTCGACGCCGATGTACCAGGAGATGTTCAGCGCCTTGAACCACGACTCCATGCTCGTGAACTGAAAACCGGCATGGGCGTTCCCGGTTTTGAACGCGATCACCAGCCATATGGCGAAAGCGAACTCGAGCACGCCCGCCGCCAGGGCCAGCCACCTGGCGGCACTGATGGCTGCTTTCGGTAAGAGCGCTACGACGATCGAGGCCCCCAGGGGAAGGAAGATTATGACCTCGAGGATGGGGAAGCTCATGGTCAGATCGTTATCCGGAAGCTCAAGTAGGCGAGGACGATGATCACGCCCACCCCGAAGGCCAGCAGGTAACTACGCAGGTAGCCGTCCTGTACTTTGCGCACGGCGCGGCCGGTGATTTCCAGGCCGCCGGCCAATGCGTTTACGAAGCCGTCGATCACCTCGCTGTCCAGGACGACGGCGAGCACCGTCGCCACACGCGTCAGGGGGCCGGAAACGGTCTCCGAGACCAGGTCGTCGAAGTACCAGGCCCGGCGCAGGAAGTTGGGCTCGAGCGCGGGGTGGTCGGCCGTCTCCCATACTCTCAGGCCGAACCCGAGGCCGATCAAGGAGACCGCCACGGTCGCGATGGCGAGCGCCCATTTGGTGCCGGCGCTGATCGTTATCACTTCTGCGGTAGGGAACAGTGGGGCGAGGAAACGGTTCAAGAAGTCGAAGTTCCAGAACGGGAAATCGATCCCTCCTCCGAGCACCGTGGCGATGGCCAGGACCACCAGCGGGGCCGACATCAGCCATGAACTGTCGCGTGGACGGAGCCCCCGGTGGGGCGGCGCCGGCAGGCCGGGGCCCTCGCCCTCTTCTGCCGGGCCGGTATGACCGGCGTCGTGTCCACCCTCCTCGGCGTGAACGTCCGCGGTGAAAGCGCCCACGGGCGCAGGGCGCGCCTCTTCCCAGCGCGCCTGGCCCCTGAAGACCAGGGAGAACTGGCGGCTCATGTAGTAGGCCGTCAGGCCCGCGGTCAGGAACCCGATGGCCCACAGCACCTTGTTGTACTGGAACGCCCCCTGCAGGACGTCATCCTTGGACCAGAAGCCGGCCAGCGGTGGGATGTCGGAGATGGACAACCAGGCGATGGCGAACGTTATGGCCGTGAGAGGGAGGTACTTGGCCAGCCCGCCCATCTTCTTCATGTCCTGGTTATCGGCCACGGCGTGGATAACGGCTCCGGCAGCCAGGAAAAGCAGGGCCTTGAAGAAGGCGTGCGTCAGCATGTGGAAGATCCCGGCCACGTAATCCCCGGCGCCAACAGCCAGGAACATGTACCCCAGCTGAGAGATCGTGGAGTAGGCGAGCGTCTTTTTTATATCGTCCTGGGCGCAGGCGATGGTGGCCGCGAGGAAGGCGGTCCCCGCGCCGAAGCACGCGATCACCAGAGAAGTGCTCGGCGCGTAGTGCAACATCGGTGCTACCCGGGCCATCAGGTAGACGCCGGCGGTGACCATGGTGGCCGCGTGGATCAGGGCCGAGATGGGCGTCGGGCCCTCCATGGCGTCGGGCAACCAGATGTACAGCGGGATTTGGGCCGATTTCCCTACCGCCCCCATGAACAGGAGCAGAGTTATGGCCGTGGCCGTGGTGCCGCTGATGGCCCCGGGCCTGGCCGCCAACAACCCGGTGGCGTGGCCGTGCACCAGGGTGCCCAGGACGTTGGCGTAATTCAGCGAGCTGAAATGGTAGAAGATGAAGAACATGGCGATGAGGAAGCCCACGTCGCCGACCCGGTTGGTGATGAAAGCCTTCTTGGCCGCGACGGCCGCGATCTCCCGCTGGAACCAGAACCCCACCAAGCCGTACGAACAGAACCCGACGCCTTCCCACCCGAGGAAGTTGAACAGGAAATTGTTCGACATGACCAGCACGAGCATGGAAAAGAGGAACAGGTTGAGGTAGATGAAGAACCGGTCGAAGCCGGGGTCCCTGTGCATGTACCCGATGGAGTAAAGGTGGATGGCGGTCGACACCCCGGTCACAAACAACGCCATGGTCATCGACAGAGGGTCGACCAACAGGGCGGCGTTGACTTTCAAGCCGGCGACAGGGAACCACGTGAAAATGTTCAGTTCGGCGACTCGGTCGGCCGAAGGCAGGCCGAGCATGTGCACCCAGACGATGATGGCGGCGACGAAGGTACCGGCGGCAGCGAGGGTGCCTACCCAACCGGCCAGGGGCTCTCCCAGGCGGCGTCCCCAAATGAGGTTGATGATGAAACCGAGCAGTGGGAGCGCAACTATGGCGTAGGCGGCGTTCACCATAGCGCGTCAGCCTTTCAGCGAACTGATGTCGTCGGCGGTGGCCCCGCTGCGCCGGCGGTAAATGGCCACGATTATGCCGAGGCCGACGACGACCTCGGCGGCCGCCACGACCAGCACGAAGAACACTGCGTCCTGGCCGCCGACGTCGTTCAGCATGCGGGAGAACGTCACGAACGTCAGGTTCACCGCATTGAGCATGAGCTCTATGCACATGTACATGACCAGGATGTTGCGCCGTACCAGGAGCCCGGCCGCGCCGATGCCGAACAGGCATGCGGCCAGGACAAGGTACCAGGGCCCGGGGACGCTCATGGCTGCGGCGCTCCCGACTGGCGGCTCTCCTGCCGGACGGGTGCCCGCCCCGAGGTGACGGCTTGGCCGCTATCAGGCCGGCGGACCGGCCCGGGGGGTGGAGCTTGGGCCCTGCGTTGGGCCCCCTGGCTTCGCTGGCCGCTCTGAGCCCGCCGGACCAGCACCACGGCCGCTACGACTGCGATTACCAGCAGGGCGGCCGTCATTTCGAAGGGGAGCAGGTAGCCCGTGAAAATGCTTTGGCCGAGTTTTTCCACGTTGGTCCCGGGCCCGTTGAGGGCGCCCGAGGTCTCCTTGCTCCCCGTGGCCCAGTAATGCACGTCGGCGAGCACCAGTAGCTCGGCCAGGGCCACCACCCCGACGACCACGGCCACCGGGGTCAGCGCCCGGAACTTCTCCGGTTCGCGGGATTCCTTGCGGTCGACGCCGAGCAGCATGATCACGAACAAGAAAAGGATGACGATGGCCCCGGCGTAAACGATTATCTGCACCGCCGCCAGGAAATCAGCGCCCTGGTTGATAAAAAGCAAAGCGATGCCGAAGATGGTGGTCACCAGGGCCAGCGCGCAGTGCACAGGGTTGCGTCCGAGCACTACACCCGCAGCGCCCCCGATCACGAGGGCGGCGCCTACGGCGTAGACGGCCCAGGCAGAAGCATTGGCGAGCGCGGTGACGGCGACCGGCATTACCCGGAGGCTCCCGGCCGGTTGGCAGTGGGCTGGGCGGGGCCGGGCTGGGTGGTGCGCGGCTGGCCGGGGCTCGACTGGCCGGGGCTCGACTGGCCGGGGCTCGACTGGGTCGTGCCCGGTCGCCTTACGGGGCGCACGGTGCTGACGCCGACGCCTTTCAACTCTGCGGCTTCGACCTCCCGGACCGAAACGTCGAAATCGGCGGACACATCGGCGGCCTGCGGGTCCGATTGGCCGTACTGGGGCGGGCGGACGCCGTAACCCAGCTCACCGGTCCACAGCGCCACTCCCTCGAGGTCGGCCCTCCCTGATGGCGACGTTGCCCGCATCCATGCAGAGGTATTGCGGTCGTCGCCCGGCTTCCAGTCCTCCCACGGCAACTGCTTCGGCTTGCCCGCGTCGTCGACCAGCAGTTCGGCTTTGGTGTAGATGGCATCTTCGCGGTTGGAAAACGAGAACTCGAACAGCTTCGACTCGGTTATTGCTTCCGTCGGGCAGGCTTCGACGCAGAGGTCGCAGTGGATGCACCGGAGGAAATTGATCTCGTAGACGAACCCATAACGTTCACCGGGGGAAATCGGGGCGTCCGGCGGGTTGTCCGCCCCCCGCACGTAGATGCACCGGGCCGGGCAGACGCCGGCGCACAGCTCGCACCCTATACATTTTTCCATCCCGTCTTCGTACCGGTTGAGCACGTGGCGGCCGTGCAAGCGCTCTGGCTTGGCCCGCTTTTGCTCCGGGTACTGGGTGGTGACCTTGGGTTTGACCGGTTGCTTCCCGGTGACGAAAAAGCCTTTGAAAAACGAGACGAACCGGTTCTGGTCGAGGAAGCTCATGGCGCCTCGATCTCGGAGAACAAGGAGCCCTCCTCTTCTGCGGTGTGGCCGACGTCGATGGCCCGGCTCAGTAGCAGGAAGGCGGCGCAACACCCGACGAGCGCACCCAGGCCCCAGATGGCGTTTATACGCGCTCCGGCCACGATGAGCAACATAGCCAGCGCCCCCGGGATGAGGCGCTTCCAACCGAGGTCCATGAGCTGGTCGTAGCGCAGGCGGGGCAACGTGGCCCGGATCCATATGTACACGTAGAGGATGATGAGGACCTTGAGGGCGAACCAAAACGGGCCGATCGAGTGGCTGGCAATGCGAGGGCCGTCCGGGCCACCGAGGAAAAGGGTGACGAAGATGGCCGAATTGACCACCAACATCATGTACTCGGCCAGGTAGAAAAGGGCGAAACCGATGGAAGAGTACTCGAGGTTGTAGCCGCCAGACAGTTCTTCTTCGGCTTCAACGAGGTCAAAAGGCGCCCGGGTCATTTCCGCCGTTATGGCGATGAAGAAAATCGCCGCCGGGGCGCCGTAGGTGCGCAGGATGTTCCAGTGGTAAAGGAAGCCTCCGTGCTGCTCGGCCACGATATTGGGCGTGAGCAGCGATCCTGTGACCAGTACGACGGTGGCTACGGTCAACCCCAGGGCCGCCTCGTACGACACCATCTGAGCGCTCGAGCGCACGCCCCCCATCAAGGGGAACTTGGAGCCCGACGCCCACCCCGCCAGGATCACGCCGTAGACGCTGACGCTCGAGCACATCAGCATGAGCAGGATCCCCCATGGCGGGTTGGCCAGCTGGAGGACGGTCGTGTACCCGCCGATGGTGATGGTGCCGCCCACGGGAACGATGGAAAAGGAGATGAACGCCGGGACGAGAACGAT
>JASHVH010000511.1 GCA_030039575.1 Acidimicrobiales bacterium
GCCGTGGAGCACTGACAAAGACGGCATACTCTTGTGCCTGCTTGCCTCTGAAATCCTGGCCACAACCGGGAAATCCCCGAGCGAGTGGTACCGCACCCTCACCGCCCGCTTCGGTGACCCCGCCTACGCCCGTGTGGACGCGCCGGCCAGTCGCGAGGAAAAGGCGGCCCTGGCTCAGCTTCAGCCCGAAGACGTGAGGGCCACGGAGTTGGCCGGCGAACCCATCACGGCGAAACTCACGACCGCCCCCGGTAACGGCGCGCCGATCGGCGGCTTGAAGGTGACGACCGAGTCAGGCTGGTTTGCGGCCCGTCCGTCCGGTACTGAGGACGTTTACAAGATTTATGCCGAGTCATTCAAGGGGCCCGAACACTTGGCCGCCATCCAGGATGAGGCCCGCCACGTGGTCGCCGCTGCCCTCAGCAGCGCGCGTGTGGCCGCCCGCTAGCCGGGCCAGGGACAACCGGCGGCCGGCACCCAGTCAGCCAGAACCCCAACGAGCGAGGTGGCCGAAGGCGGCGTCCTGCATGTCCAGGTCGAACCGGTGCCCGCCGTCGTAGAACTCACCCACGTAGTTCTCCGGTGCACCGGCGGACTCATAGGTGGCCCCGATGAGTTCGTGAGCTTTGGTCATCCCGTCCAGGGGGAACAGCTCATCCTGGCGGCAGTACTGGACGACCAGCGGGGAGGGTGCCCTGCAAGCGGCCAGGTCCGGCCAATCGCCGATGCTCACGAGCCCGGGCGGGAAAAACATCCACGTGTGCGAGGCAACGTGGCGGTCCAGTAATTGGTCGTACGTCGACATCATGCCGACGATCACGGAAACGGCGATGTCGGGTGACGTGGCCTGCATCAGGGCGGCCCGGCAGCCGCCACCGGACAACCCAATGCAGCTCACTCTTTCGCTCATGACGTCGGGCCGGGATCTCAGGTACTCGAGAGCAACGCGGTCCTCGTAGGCGACGACACCGGCCAAGCTGGTACCGAGCAATGTGCAGTACTTGGCGATGACATGCTCGTGCTCCTCCGCTGCCTGGTTGTAGCGCTGGATTTTTGCGCTTTGAGCCGCGCCGTCATCAGCCATCGACGAGCCTGCCTCCGCCCTCACGTGCTGCAGGGGCGAAGGGGCCGGCTCCGGCCGGGCCATTTCCTCCAGGTCGAAGCGCCGGCTTCCCCACAGGAAGGTGTCATGGACAAGCACGGCGAACCCGGCCCGGGCCAGTTCGTTGGCGAAGGCACGGCCGCCGTAGTGCCGGCGGCGTAGTTCAACCACCAATTGGTCAGGTTCCTCTGGCCCATCGGCGATCTTTTCCTTGCCGTAGAACTTGAAATCGCCGTGGTCATGCAGCGCCACCACGCCCGGGAGCGCTCCTCTCGCCCCGGCCGGGCGGAGGAGCCACGCCCTGGTTCTCGGGCCATAGCCGACCGACCAGGACACTTCCTCCCCGGTCACGCCGTCACCTTCCCAGGTACGTTCGACCCGGCCGCTGACCGGAGCTTGGTCCTGCCCAAAACCGAGGCTCTCTCGTACTTGGGACGGAGTTAGCCGCCCCACCCCGGGGTGGCCGGCCGGAGCCGCCTGCCAATGGGCGAACTCGACCCAGTCACTGAACCTCCCGAGATGCTGATAGGGCCCGAGATGCTGACGGGGCCCGAGATGCCGATGGGCCTGGTCAACGCTGGACGGCGTGGGGCCCGCGTCAAGTGGCTGACCGCTCACCCAAGGTCGTCCATGACGGCTCGGACCGCGTCCACAGCGGTGTCGATGTCCTCGTCATCGAGGTCGAGGTGAGTGACGAAGCGGGCTCGGCCCGGCCCGGCCAGGCTCCCGCGCACAGCGTGTTTTTCGAGGAGATGGTCGAGGAAAGCGGTGGCTCGAATGCGACCGGTAACCCCAAAGATCACAATGTTGGTCTGCACTGTGGCCGGGTCGAGGTCGATACCGTCCACCTCCGCCAGAGCCTCCGCCAGCCGGCGAGCGCGAGCATGGTCATCGGCGAGGCGGTCGACGTGGTGAGCCAGGGCGTAACTGGCGGCGGCGGCCAGGACGCCCGCCTGGCGCATAGATCCACCGAGGCGCTGTTTCAGCCGCCACGCCTCATCGATGAAGTCATCGTCACCCGCAAGTGCCGCACCCACAGGCGCCCCGAGGCCCTTGGAGAAATCGACCCAAACGCTGTCGAACGGCGCGACCACGGACGATGGCCGCTCGCCGGTGGCGACTGTGGCGTTGAACAACCGCGCTCCATCGAGGTGAGCCAGCAGCCCGTTAGCTCTGGCCACCTCGGTCACGGCCGAGATGTCGCCGTGGCTCCAGATCGTCCCGCCGGCCAGGTTGGCGGTCTGCTCGACCCAAACCAGCCGCGGCGCGGGCGCGTACCTGGACAGAGGCGACAGCGCCGCTTCCAGCTCCTGGGCTGTATAGATCCCTCGCTCCCCATCGATAGGGCGCGCCTGAGCACCGGCGAGCGCGGCCGGCCCGCCTGCTTCGGCATGGAGCGGGTGGGCCGTGCGGTCACAGTAGAACTCGTCGCCGGGCCGGCAGTGCAGCGCCAGAGCGATCTCGTTGCACATAGTCCCGGAGGGCAGGAACACCGCCGCCGGCTTGCCGAGCACCTCGGCCACCGTTTCCACCAGTTGGTTTACGCTCGGGTCTTCGCCAAGCTGCTCGTCCCCGACCGGGGCCTCGAACATCGCCCGGCGCATGGCCTGCGTGGGCAAAGTCGCAGTGTCACTGCGAAGGTCGACCCGGATGGGCCAAGGGGAGGCCTGAGGAGTGAACTTTGGTTTCACTTATGAATCATCGCGCGCCGGCCGGGTGGCCTACCCGGCGACGATCGCCGGGACCAGGCCCGCGCAGACCCAGCCGGCCCACCAGCCGCGGTGTTAGACAGCCGGCACGAACGGCCCATCTTCTCGGCGGGTAGTTTCGCGAACCTCTGTAGGATGACACGAACTGGGCCGAGCTGCCCAAAGGCGAACGACCGTGCGCAAGCACCCCTCTGCGAATGGAGCGTTACATGACTTCTTCGTCCGCCACCGGTGGGAACGACGCCCGAGCACTCATCATCGTTGACGTACAGAACGACTTTACGGAGGGAGGGGCGCTCGAGGTCGCAGGAGGCGACGACGTCGCGTACAAGATCGGGCTGTACCTCGGCAAAACACGGGACCGCTACGCCTTTGTCGTTGCCACCCAGGACTGGCACATCGAGCCACAGGATGACCACTTCACTACCTACCCGGTCCACTGCGTGGCTGAATCGCCGGGAGCAGCACTGGACCCGGAACTGTCGCGCGGCGCTGGTCGCCAAATCGCCGAGCTCGTAGATGTGCAACTACATAAAGGCCAGTATGGGGCCGACCCGTCAGGTTTTAGAGGGGTAGACGAACTGGGCCGGCCTTTGAGCAAGCTTTTGGGCGAGCACGGCATCCAGGCCGTCGACGTTTGTGGCGTGGCCGAGGACATCTGTGTGGCCGCCACGATCAGGGACGCCGTCGGTGCCAGGCTGCAGGCCCGCTTGCTCACTGACCTGTCTGTCGCGACGTCGCCGGCCGCGGCCAAGGCAACCGAGTTCGACCTGGCGTCGAACGGCGTTACCCTGATCGAATCTGCAGACGCCTGGCCGTAAACAGCTCGCTCCAGCTCAGCCGTCAGATCGCCACCGACTAGGCCCTGGACGGTTACCTGCGCGACCAGGCCGACCCTGAGGGCGCCCGAGGGAACCTTGTCAAATCCCCGGTCACTGGGGTAGGAATGTAGACGCAAGCTACTGGATGGAGTAATTGATGGCCAGGATTTCTATACAGATGTGGACGGTCCGAAGGGAGGCCGAGCAGTCGCTCGAGGAGACGCTCGCCACCTTGCGCAGCATCGGCTACAGGGCGGTCGAGACAGCGGGGTTGTACGGGCTGTCGCCGGCGGCCATGCGGGCCGCGCTGGCCAAGGCCGGCCTCGAACTCTCGAGCGCACATGCCCCGCTCCCGGACAAGGAAGCGGCCGAGGCGACGTTCACACAGCTCACCGAGTTGGGGGCTACCTCAGTGTTCCCCAGTCTGCGGGCCGAGTTCTTTGCCGACGACGCTGCCATTGCGCGGGCGGCCGACGCGTTCAACGACGTGGCCCCGGTGGCCAACTCATACGGGATCGAGCTCGGCTACCACAACCACTGGTGGGAGTTCGTCCGGGACGAGGACGGCAAGCTCGCGTACGATAAGTTCCTTGAACGCCTGGACCCGGGAGTGACCCTCGAGGTGGACACCTACTGGGCGCAAGTGGGTGGGGTCGATGCGGCGGACCTGGTGCGGTCGCTCGGCGACCGCGTCCACTACCTCCACATCAAAGACGGCCCCATCGACACGAGGCCGGACAACCACACCGCCGTGGGCGACGGGAAAATGGACGTCGACCGGGTGCTGGACGCGAACAGCGCCGTCCGGTGGGACATCGTCGAACTGGACGGGTGCGAGGGTGAGATCTGGGACAAGGTACGCCGCAGTTTCGAGTACCTGTCAGCTCGGGGCCTGAATTAAGAGGCTCACCAAGGTCAGCCGCTAAGGTCATGCCATGACGAACGAGGACGATCGAACGGTCGAACTTCGCACGGGTGGCAAGATGCCACTGCTCGGCTTCGGCACATTTCGGGTCGACGGCCGAAACGCCCGCGAGGTAGTCCGCACGGCGCTGGATATCGGCTATCGCCATATCGACACAGCTACGGGTTACTCCAACGAGGAATATGTCGGAGCGGCAATTCGGGACAGTGGCATTGACCGACGAGAGATCTTCATTACCACGAAGTGCCCGCCAGAGAACGCCAGGCAGGAGCGGGAGACGATCGAGGCCAGCCTGCGGGCGCTTGGGACCGATTACGTGGACCTTTGGCTCATCCACTGGCCTCCGAACGGTGAGGCCCGGCCAGACATGTGGAAAGCGTTCATGGACGTGGCCAATGAAGGCAAGACCGCAGCCATCGGTGTCAGCAACTACAGCACTGGCCAGATCGACGAACTGGTATCGGCCACCGGGGTGACCCCGGCCGTAAACCAGATACCGTGGAGCCCGGCGCTCTACGACGAGCGGCGAGTGGCCGAAATGGCCGAACGAGGTGTAGTCCTCGAAGGGTACAGTCCCCTGAAACGGAGCCGGCTTAACTCGCCGGTGCTGGTCGAGGTGGCGGGCGCCCACGGTGTAACCCCGGCCCAAGTAGTCCTGCGCTGGCACCTGGACCACGGCTTCGTAGTGATCCCCAAGTCCGTCCATCGCGAGCGGATGGAGGAGAACTTCGACCTGTACAGTTTTCAGTTGAGCGACGAGGAAATCGCCAAGATCGATGACCTTGGCCACCTTGGTTAGCCTGCCTTCGTCGGCCATAACCGCCGTTCCCCCGCCATTTACGTCCCTCCGCTAGGCCATGGCCGCGCCTTTCCGGGTGCAGGTAACTGTTCTGGTTGCGTTTTCGGGGAAGAAATTGACAAACGCGCGACCAGTTTGCCCAACCGCACCCGGAATGGCCGGGTGCACGCTACTTCACCGCGGTCCACGCTCATCCCCGCGGTCACGTCCGGGCGGCCCTCCGGCCCCGGCCGTGAGCAGTTTTAGGCAGGCGGCGCCCCGGTACCCTCTGCTACAGCACGGCGATCGGGTTAACCGGTGAACCTGTCCCACCGGGGACAATAAGCGGCGCGACGACCAGAAGGAACTCGTACACCCCCACCTCCGCGCAGGCTTCGCTCAAGCTCTCCAGGTCCAGGTTGTCGAGCAGGCACATACCCATGGCCGCGATGGACAGGACGTGGATCGGCCCTCCCACCCCTTCCACGGGGCTGGGCCGTGCATCACTGTCACCGTCCCCGCCAAGGAGGGCGATCTCGCGCTGAGCGAGCCACTCCAAGCCCGAGGTGGCCAAGCCGGCATCAGCTAGCTCGGGATCCCACGGTCCCATGGCGCGCCGCCGCCGCATGTGCCCCGTCCTGAGCAGGACCGCGTCACCGCGGCGCACTTCTACGCCCAGTTTTTCCGCTATAGCTTCCAGGTCCTCGGCCCCCAGCGCGCACGGCGGCTCGACCCAGTCGACCTGGCGGGCGCGCGCCGCGTCCAGCAGGACACCTCTGGCGACGACCCCGTTGGCCAACCTTGATACCGGAGCGAAGGCCGACCCCTCCGACCCGACCACCTCCGCCGCCCGTTTACCGTTATAAAGCAAGCCTTTGTAAGCCACGTGCGGCAGCGAGTCGAGATGGCTGGCTGACTTGCCGTGAAAGTCGACCCCGATGAAGTCCGCGTAGTAGGACGACTCGTCTTCTGATTTGTCGCCCATATGGGTCATGTAGTGCAGCGCCGGCCGGTTATTGTCAGGCCCCGCCACGGTATCGAGCGACCGTCCAAGCGGTACCCGGCGGCCGGTCTTTACCAAACTCGCCGCCTCAGCCACCTGTTTGTCGCTCAGGAAGTTGAGCGTCCCGAGCTCGTCGTCCCCACCCCAACGGCCCCAGTTTTTCAGCTTCTCGAAGAGGCGCTCGAACTCATTATTGGAGATGGCGAACTGTTCAGATGTCATCACAGTCGTTTAGCGCCGTGATCGCGCCGTTGTCAACCGGACAGGGAGGGACGTGGCCGAGATCGAGAGCCGGCGGCTGACGCAGGCACGGCGCCGGCATTTTCGTTGTGGCATATGGGTACCGGCCAGGCTCGGGGTGCCGGTGCACGTTCCCTAACTAGGGTCGATGCCGAACCAGTGCTCATGGGTGGAGAACAGGAACCGGTCCCCGATGACACCCAGGATGCGCCGGGCGTCGTTGAAACGCTCAGGCATCTCGCTTATCACGGCAACGTTGGCAGGGACGGGGCCCGGGAGCAGCCGAAAGGCGGCATGGTACCAGCGCCGGCCAAGCCGGCCGAGCAATGCAACGGCGTCCTCGTCGTCCCCTCCGGACCCCCTCGCGGCCCCGCTGCCGCTGCGGGGCGCGCCAGAGCCGACGCGGCCGGAACGGAGCAGACGGCCCTGGTCCACCGGGCCAAAGCCCCGGCGAGCGACGTAGTCCGGGAACACCCCGGTGAGGAACAGTGCCAGGTCCCCCAACCGGCGCAGCACACCTGGTCGCTCCATGTCGGGGACCACCTCGAGCAGCCCGGCCAGGTGAACAGGGTCCAACTCCGAGAACCGCTGCCGGCGCCACCCCCGGCGCGTGGCCACCACGACAGACCCGCTTGCTACCCGGGTGTAGGACGCCAACAGCTCGGCCAAAAAGAACCGGCGCCAGGGTGAGGACATGAACTCCTGGAGCCTCGGAACGTCGAACACCGGTGTGCGCCGGCCCACCCCCACCCATTCGGGCACGTAGGTGGCCGAGCTCAGCTCGTACCCGGCTCGCTCCACGGCGACGGCGAACGCCAGGAACGGCGAGACCTGGACCAGCGGGCCCGGGCTCCGGTCGGCGATGAACAGGGCCTCGAAGACCCGGCGATCACCCAGAAGGCCCTCGATGCCTCCGCGCCGGGAGCGCACGAGGCTGCGATAGTCGCCGGCCTCGCCGTTGCCGTAAGGAGCGCATAAATAGGCCAAATCCTCGTCGGTGAGGTGTTCGAGGTAGCAAGTTGTCACCGCCATCTCGTCAGAAGCCATATCTGATGAAGGTTACGCCCACCGGACGCGCCGGCGAGGGTTCGTGCGCCGGCCCGGCCCAGCTACCAGTATTCGAAGGTGACCTCAGGCCAGGTGCTCATCATTCTTTGCGTCGCAGCAGTGACCTTCGTAGCGGTGGCGGTCCTACGACAGGCCGGCATCCCGGCACCGGTCGTACTGGTGGTAGCCGGCCTGGTGATCGGGTTCCTTCCGTTCGTCCCGGACGTATCTCTCGAGCCCGACGTCGTGCTGCTCGGCCTACTCCCGCTGCTGGTGTTCGACGCGGCGGTAACGTCGTCACCCACCGGCTTTTACCGCGATGCCCGCTCCATAGGCGCGCTGGCGGTACTTTTGGTCGTAGCTACCGCCTTCGGGGTGGCAGCCGTGGCTCATTGGGTCGGCCACCTGTCCTGGCCCATGTCGTTCGTGCTGGGCACCGCCGTCGGGCCCACGGACGCCGCGGCCGCCACTGCAGTAGCCAGGAGGGTCGGCTTACCCAGGCGCCTGCTCACGATCCTCGAGGGGGAAGCGCTGTTCAACGACGCCACCGCCCTCGTCCTGTACGCCGCGGCGGTTACGGCCGCTACCACCGGTCGGTTCTCGGTGGCCCACACGGTCGGGGACATCGCCTACTCGGTAGTAGGTGGCACCGCGATCGGGTTGGCCGTCGGGGTCGTAGGCCGCTGGTTGCGCAACCGCATCGACGACCCGCCCATCGAGATCGCCGGGTCGATCCTCCTGGCATACGTCGCTTACCTGCCGGCAGAAGAAGCCCACGCATCCGGCGTCTTGGCCGCAGTCACGGCCGGGCTCTACCTCGGGTGGCATAGCAGCAGCGGCGCGTTTTCCGCCCGCAGCCGGCTGGTGTCCAACGCCTTCTGGGAGACCCTCGTGTTCCTGGTCAATGCCGCTTTGTTCACATTGGTGGGGTTGGAGTTCCACACGTTCAGAGTGCAAGCTCGCGGGCCGCTGGGGCGCTTGGTGCTGGCCGGCGCCGCCGTCGTCTTGACGGTGGTCCTTCTCCGGCTGGCATGGATGTGGGCCTCAGGTTGGGTAACCAGGGCCTGGAACAGTAGCCGCAACGGGCCTACCCATAGCGACTGGCGCGAGCGCCTTGTGCTGGGCTGGGCGGGTATGCGCGGTGCGATTACTCTCGCCGCTCTCCTCGCCGTGCCGAGGACGACAGAGGCCGGCGCCGCACTGGTGGGTCGCAACGACACCATCTACCTCGGGTTTGCCGTGATCATGGCCACGTTGGTAGGGCAGGGCATGACCCTGCCGTGGCTCGTCAAGCGCTTACGCCTCCCCGAGAGCCCCACCGTGGCCGAAGCCGAACGTCGTGCCCGGATCGAGCTGGCTCAAGTAGCCCTCGACCGCGTCGGGTCAGCGTGCACGAGCGGCGAACTGCCGGTGGAGCTCACAGATGGCCTGCGGGCTCAATACTTAGGGCGCCTCCGTACCCTCCAAACGTCGCCCGAAGCTGAAGACCTCGAGGCCGGCGTCGCCGCCACGGCGCAGACCGAAATGGCGGTCCGGCGCGACCTCATCAACATCCAGCGCCAGACGCTAGTGGCCCTGCGCGACGAGGGCCGGATCGGAGTCACGACTCTACGGACGATCGAGCGAGACCTGGACCTGGAGGAAGCGCGGCTCCCACCAGGCTGAAGGACCACAGCGTCTCGATGAGCCGGCTGGGCAGCGATGACCTCGCTGCGAAAGATGCCCGGTTGCCCGACTGAGGAAATGAGAACGTTCGCCCTCGAAATGGAGTGGCATGGGAAACAGCTATCTTCTCGGCCGGGTGCCGATCACTGTACGCAGGCCGGTTGGCAGTTCCTCGTCGCCGAACGAACCGCCGACGGAAACATTGACGCCGTGCCTCTCCAGAGCCTTCGGGATGGCGGAGGTGTCGATGAGCACGTTCTCGTGACGCTCGTCGTCGCGGCGCCAAGAGCCGTCTTCGTTGCGACTGAAAACGGCCATCTGGCGGACGAAGCGGGCCGGCGTGGGCATGGAGAACTGTGTGACCAGCGCCCAGTCGTCCGACACCCAGCCGTGGGTGGACGCGTTTTTCCGCGCCACCCCCCACTCCAGGTCGCAAATATCCAGGGCCAGTACCCCTCCAGGGCGAACAGCCTCGGCGGCGGCGGCCAGGCCGCGCCAGACAGCGTTCTCGTCGGGCAGGTAACTGAGGACGTGCCCGGTCGACACTACGGCGTCGGCCGCAGGCAGCTTGTCGTCCGGCAGCGCCACCTGCTGGACGGCCTCCGCGTCAGGTACATAGCCGCGGGCGATCTCCAGCATGGCCGGGGAGGCGTCCGTAGCGATCACCCGGTGCCCGGCGTCGACTAGGTGGCGGGTCAGGAGGCCGCTCCCGCAGCCCAGTTCGAGCACCAGCCCTTGGCTTTCCAGCACGGGCTCGAGAAGCCTCAGTATGCCCGGAGAACACACGTCGGCGTGGAAGCCAAAGCCGAGATGGTGAGCGCGGGCCAGGTCGTGTCGGTAGTAAGCCATATCTCCTTCAGTACGTGGGCTCGCAAATGGACAGTGGTGGTCGGGGGCGGATAACGGGCCCGCCCGTCAGTACAATGAAGCCGCGGACATGCATGTCATTGACTTTGTCATTCTCGGCGGTTGGGTCGCCTTCTGGATCTACTGGCTGGTGGCGTCCGTGGGCGTCAAGGCCGGCCAATCACGATCGGGGGGGTTCGTGGCCATCCGGGTGGGCATCTTCCTCGTCGTCCTTCTCCTGGTGCGCAGCAGGGCTCTTAGAGCGCATGACGTCACGAACCCGTGGTTGCAAGGTGTTGGGCTGGCCATCTTCTTATTGGGCCTGGCGCTGGCTATTTGGGCCAGGCTCTACCTCGGCCGCAACTGGGGAACGCCGATGTCGCGAAAGGACGACCCCGAATTGGTCACGACCGGGCCATACCACAGCGTTCGTCACCCCATTTACTCGGGGATCATCCTGGCGACGATCGGCACAGCCATCGCGGTCAGCCTGTACTGGCTCGTAGCGGCGGTATTGCTCGGGGCGTACTTCATCTATAGCGCCTTCGTGGAGGAGCGCTTGATGACCAGCCTCTTCCCGGACTCCTACCCCGACTACAAGCGGTCGACCAAAATGCTGGTACCGTTCGTTTTTTAGGCGGTCGTAGCCGCTGCCAGCCAGGCCGCGCGTGGGCGGGCACGGCCCGGGTCGTCTGCGCCGGGCGCCGGTTGCTGTACTTCGTCGTGCTGTAGGGCGGTCCGTTCCCGGGGGCACACCTACGTTCGGTGCATCAGGACGAGCCGTGGTGCATCAGTATTTGCCACGCGTGAGCTGAGCCGAAGGCTCTGGGCTCATAAGCAACGGCGCCAGGCGAAGGAGGCACTTCGAATGAGGAGCTGGGGTCGCGCTTCAACTCCCCGGGGGGCACACTCCCGCTACGAGCGGAGCGCCACCGATCATACGGTCTGGTACGTCGTCGCAGCCGTTGCGCTGCTAGGTCTCGTCGGGTTCGGTGCCTATGACGTCTTGAGCAGAACCGGCGCCGCACCGCCACCTGCAGTAGCAGCACCAACGTCTACTTCCGTCGCTCCCCTAAATACCCCGTCATCGGTCGTTATGGTTCCCGTGACCCCCGTCTCAGCGCCGGCGTCATCCTCGACCCGACTTTCTTCGCGCCGCCCGAAAGCGGCCCTCGCCTCTCACGCCAAGGTTGCTGCCACCGGGACTTCGAGGGGGTGGCGTGACGGGCCTGAGGCACTCGGCTTGAAATCCCGAGGACTACACGCCACCACGACCTCCCAAACGACCACGATGGCCCGGACCAAAGGCGGGGGTCAGCTGGGCCTCGAGCGGGCTACAACCACGCTCACCGTCCCCTCGCCGGCCGGGTACCGCGGCACGACTGTCACGATGGCGGCGACGACGACGGTGCGTGCAACGAACAGCAGTAGTCCGATAAAGGTCCCCTCGTTCGAGAAGACGACACTTATGACCCAATATCCCAATACCAGCAACCAGGCCGTCCCTACCAACGATGCTCGTTTGTCTACGGCTACATCCGCGCCGGGCCCGTCCTCGACTACGACGCCGGGCACCGAACGAAATGGCATCGGCCACGGTCGGCGAGTGACGACGACGACAGCTCGGGCAGTCACCACCACGACCGGAAAGGCCGGCGCAACGAGCACGACTGGAGCAGCCACAGGCATTGGGATGTCCATAACCACGGCCCCTTCTTCGACTGGAGCCTCGACCACGGCGACGACAGGGAAGAAGACCACACGGCGCTCTACGACTACCACCACGGGCCAAACAACTCGGACGACCGGGCGCGTGACCACCACCACCCCGGCTGACCGAACAATTACGACGCGTGCCGAGACAGCGACAACGGGCGCTCGGACGTCATCGACGACCGCCACGACCAGGCCCGCTACCACCTCGACAACATCTCGCACAACGGGAACGACGGTGCCCTCGACGACGAGCACGTCACAGGTCACTACGACCATCACTGCGGCGCCCACGACTATCGGCGCTGCTGCACCTCCAGCGACCTCAACGACGCCGGCGCCGGCAACCACCACGACAGAACCGGCCACGACTACGACGGCTCCGCCGGCCACGACGACAACCTCCGCCAGCACCACCACAACGGAGCCGGTCACAACTACGACCGGTGCCGCTACGACAACTACCGCCAGCAGCACCACGACGACAGAACCGGTCACGACTACGACATGAGCCCCGACGACGGCCAGCGTCGGAGTAGTTGAACATCGGGCGCCAACTTTTTCCATTTCTCGGCACTTCGTCAGCGGAACGCCAAACCTATGGCTCGATGGCGACTCCCCACGGGCCGTTCAGCCCCGTGTGCGGGCCGAGGATGGTCACGGCGGGAGCCGGGGAGCCCGACTTCGTCAGTTGTGACTTGGTGAACTCGACGACCGCCCAGGGGCCCGGGTCCAGACCAGCGTAGGGGACCCATAGGTCGCCGGCGGGGCTGAGAGCGACGTTGCCAGGCGACGAAAACCTGGAAGAAATAACCACATGTGCGGCCACCGATCCCGACCGGGCCAATTGCTCTTTGGTTAGTTCGCTGACCGTGTTGCTGTCGTAGTTGCCGGCCCATAAGTCGCCCTGGGCGTCAAAGGCGGGCTGGCACGGCACGTTCAAGCCCGACGAGGTGATCATCACCTCGGGGCCTGCGTTGCCGCCCGATTTGGCTAGCGCCGTCTCGCTGTACTCGTCCAAGGTGCTTCCTTGGCCACCTTCCCACAAGTTGCCCGAGGAGTCGAAGGCGATGCTGCAGTTGGCGTCGACGGTGAGCGCCGGTCGCGGTTGGCCTGGCTGGGCCAGGCTCGCCTTGGTGAACTCGACGGCAGTTAGTTGCCACCAGTTAGCCACCCACAGGTTGCCCGCGGGGTCAAAAGCCACCCCACCGCCGCCAACGTCGATGGTCCTGGTCGGGGCGGGAGAAGTCTTGGCAAGCTCGGCTTTGTCGTACTCAACGACGGTGCCTTGCCCGGTTGCGCCCTCCCAGTTGGCCACCCACAGGTTGCCAGAGGAGTCAAAGGTGAGGCCGAGGGGGCCATCTATCCCCTTGGTGATCACCGCCTCCGGGCGGGCGTCGCCCCTTGCGCCGGGTTGGTAGATCGTGACCGAGCCCGGGCCTGTGCCCGTCGACCCATAGCCTTCCACACCGCCGTTGGCGACGAAGATAGTCCCGGGCTCGAGGACGCCGCTAGCGACCTGTGTTGAGGCACCAGGGGCAAGGGAGCCTTGAGCGGCCGGCCTGATGGTGACTTTTTGGCCCGAAGTGGGCAGGTCGGCCATCACCAGGGCTGCCCCGACAACGACGGCCGAAATGCCGGCCACGACCAAGCCAGCGCGCCAAGGTCTCCTTCGCACCGAACGCTTCGGTGGCTGGCCGAAACCTGGTCCCGCCCCCCGGGACGAGCGGAGGCGCGCCCCGCCCGCCCGGGGCAGAAGTCGTTTTTCGGGTTCGGCTCCGGCTCGTTGCAGGTCTTGGTGGACGGCAAGGAGCTCGTCCAGCAGCACATCCTCGAATGACCTCCCCGAAGGAGCCCGCGTCGTCATTAATGGCCCCCCAGTTGCGCAGTTGGTTGACGCCTGTCCTCGCCGCTTAGGACCGCGCTCTGAGCCCGCCGCAAGCGGCTGCGGAGCCGGCTCAGGCGGACCCGGCCCGCCCCGGATGAGATGCCGATGGCTCGAGCGGCTTCGGTCGCGGAGAGGTCGTCGGCCACCATGTGCTGGAGCAGTTCTCGCTCTCCCGACGGCGCTCCGGTTATAAGGATCTGGAGCGTGGCGGCGTCCCGCTCGGCGTCGATTACCTCGGCCAAGCGCTCTGCGTCGTCGGCGGCGAGGAAGCGGCTCCCCCGGACGCGCTCGGCGAGGGCGGCATTGCGGAAGTTCTTCCGGTGCAGGCGCTTGGCTTCGTTGGCCGCGACCGAGCACAGCCAGCCCACCGGTTGGCCCTCACTTGGTTTATAAGTAGAGCCCCACAACATGACGGCGAGGAATGTGGCCGAGGTGGCATCAGCCACGTCCTCGGGCGTCGCGCACCTGCGGGCCAAAAACCGCGTGACCGTGGCGAAGTGACGCCGGTAAAACTGCTCGAAGGCAACTGGGTCATGGCCGGCCCGGCCGAGTAGTTCGGCGTCAGGCGCCAACGGGCCATGCACCTCCATGTCTGATATATAGCTCGCACAAGCCCCGGGTGTTACAGCCTTTAAGGTTTGTGACGCCGGCCACATACGTCATCTCCCAAAGGAGCAGCGACACCGGCCGAAGCACCCCATTTCGGGTCGGCTCGGAGCATCCCATTTTGGGTCACCTCCGGTTTCTGTCGGGCAGCGCTGAGCTACTCTCAACCGGTGACCGAGCCGCAGCCCAACGCCTCGCCCGTTGTGAGCGAGATAGGTGGGCCAGACGAGTTCGCCAAGATATTTGCGGCCGCGCAGGCTCAAATTTCTACCGTGGTGCGAGGAAAATCGGACGAGATCCGCCTGGCGCTGGTGTGCGTCTTTTCCGAAGGGCACCTGCTGGTCGAGGACGTCCCCGGGGTCGGCAAGACGACTCTGGCCAAGGCGATTGCCAGGACACTTGGCCTTTCGTGGAAACGGGTGCAGTTCACGCCCGACCTTATGCCTTCAGACCTGACCGGTTCGAGCGTTTTCGACCGGGCCAAGAACCAGTTCGTTTTCCGCCCGGGCGGTGTTTTCGCAAATATCCTTTTGGCTGACGAGATAAATCGAGCGTCGCCCAAAACCCAGGCCGCACTGCTCGAGGCCATGGAGGAACGCCAGGTCACGGTGGATGGCACGACCTACCATCTCCCCGAACCCTTTGTAGTGATCGCCACGCAGAACCCGCTCGACCACGAGGGGACCTTCCCACTACCGGCCAGCCAACTCGACCGGTTCCTGCTTCGCTTGCACCTCGGCTACCCCGACAGGCGGTCGGCGGTCGAGATCCTCCAAGACCAGCCATCGACGAGCCACGTCGACACTTTGCCAGCGCTGGTGCCGCCCGACAAAGTGCGCGCCATGACTCGCTTCTCGACCAGCACGTACATTGCCCCGGCCCTGCAGTCCTACCTGGTCGAGTTGGCCGAAGCTACCCGTTCCCACCCCGAGGTGGTCATCGGGCTGTCGCCCCGGGCCGTCCTTGGGATCCAGCGGGCTTCTCGCTGCCTGGCAGCCACACTCGGGCGTGAATACGTGGTCCCCGACGACATCAAGGCCATGTTGGCGCCCGTCGGCGAGCACCGGCTCGTCGTATCGTCGGAGCTGTTGTTCAGCAGAAAAAGCGTCGCAGATGTGGTCCTCGAGGCTCTTGAGTTGGTGGCCGTACCCGTCCCAGGTCTCGAAAGAGCGGCGTACGGATAGGGGCGCGTGGAGCGGGGGGGCCCAGCTCCTTACGTCGCCGGCGTTGGGCACGGCGCGCCCTGGATCGCAGTCACAAATGCCCGGTGTGAAGAGCAGGCTTACATGGCGAGGCTGGTACCTGGCGGGTTCGATAGTGGCGATGACCCTGTTTGCGTCCCTGTTCGGCGTCGAGGAGTTTTATGCTCTTGCCGCCGCGTCCGGCGCAGTGCTGCTAAGCGCCGCTATTTGGTTAAAACGTCATAATCGATTGGGCGTGTCCGCCGTCACCGAGGTCGACTCCCGCCGCGCTACCGCCGGCAGCAGCGTCAGTGCTCGCCTTGTGCTGACCAACTCGAGCCCCAAGCATGTGCCGCCTATCACTGTGGACCTCC
>JASHVH010000512.1 GCA_030039575.1 Acidimicrobiales bacterium
ACAAACCTGAGATTTCGCCCAAATTTGGGCCTTTTGCCGGGCCGCGATGACGCATAAGATCACCGTGCCCCCGCTGTAGGTTTTGTGAGCCCTCCCGCGCGGGTGATCGCCACTTCTTCGACCGGGAGGCCGAGTGAAGTACCGTCAGGGCCAGCGACGCCCGAAAAAGCTCGAAAGTCTGGCCCGTCTGGCGAACGCCTTTGGCCTGTGGGTGGTGGTGCTGACCGCCACAGCGCTGGTTGGCGCGACGTTGGCCGCCACCACGGTGGCCGTTACGGCGCCGGCGGCTTCGGCCCAGACAAGCGTTGCTTCACCGTCAGGGTCGTGCGCCGGCGACCCGGCTCAGGAGGAGTGCACGCTCACGGGCGTATCTCTCAGTACCTCGGGGCTGGCCTGTACCACAGCCTGCGAGTTGAACGTGGGCGTGACAGCCGAACTTACGATCGTAGCTATTTACAACGATGGCTCCGAAGGGCCTCTTAGCGTCGTGGCCGGGAACAGCGGGCCCCAGGCCAGTTTCTCGACCTCTCCCTCACCCTCGACGGCGTTCACTTTGAGCGGCGTAGTCAACGGCCCCGATGACGTAGCCGAAGTCCAATTGACAGCGGACGAAGCCACCACTTCGCCGGCGGTTGTCGAGGTCACTTACGACGGGTTTGATGCGTCCTCCCCGTCGGTCACAGCCGCAGTCAGCCCCACGTGCGGGGCTGCCGGCTTGCCTCAGTGCCAGGAGGTCAATGGCGCCCTCCTCACGGTCTCCGCGGTCGTCACCAGTACTGCTAGCGACACGCCTTTAGCCGGGGCCGTGGCGGACATCGTCCAAGCCGGGCCGGCCAGCGGCACCGGTGCGGTCGTCAGTGACCAACCGTGCTACCCGCAGGATGGCAGCAGCACGTGTGGACCGGTGCCGGCCGGCGACCCAGCCACCGCCTCGGCCGCCACTTGTACGACACCGGCGACCGGGTCCTGTTCGCTTACCGCGATGTGGGACGGGAGCCAGGAAGACTTCTCGAGCCCCGACACAGTGACGCTTTACCCACCTCCCGGGTACGCGGTTACCTCGGTTTCCGGTTGCACCGGCGTCACGGGGACAGACCCGGCGCTCACCTGCGACCTCACCGTCCCGGATGGTAGCAGTCCCCTTGCGGTTGTTTTCGGCTTGGAGCCAGTGGCCCTTTTAACCGTGAGCCTGGCCGGCCCGCTGGAGCCCAGCCAGCCGAGCGCGGTGCTGGGTGAGCCATCTTCCGGTGGCACCGTTTACGACAACGATGCGGTCGACGGGACGACGGTGACCGTCTCCCCGATCGGCACCCCGAACGGAGGGGCGGCGGCTGAGCCGAGCACCTGCCGGGTGCAGGGTGGGAGCCCCGGCGGTACGGGCGCCGGCGTCGATGCCTCCTGCACCCTTGCCCTCGCGCCCGGCACGTACAGCGTTTCGCTGCCTGCGACGATCAGTACTCCTGAAAGCGAGGTGGACATCGCCCTGGCGTACGTCACGGGTGAGAACCCCCAACCCGTGACCTTGGGCCCGGGCCAGGACCAGGACGTCAGCTTTGCCAGCGCCTACGAGCCGGCCATTACGGTGGACCTGGCCGGGCCGCTGGAGCCGGACGAGCAGGGCGAGGTGACGGGTGACCTCGCTGGCCTGGGCCCCATTTATGACAACGACGCGGTCGACGGGACGACGGTGACGATTACCCCGGCGGTCGGGACGGCGGGCACGACGGCCTCCTGCCAGGTCGAGGGCGGTTACCCGGGTGACAACGTGGACTACGGCGAGGCGGCGTCGTGCAGCGTAAACGTCCCGCCCGGCACGTACAGCGTCTCGGTGCCTTCCACGATCGAGACGCCGTACAGCGAGGTCGGTATCCCCCTGGCCTACGTGACCGGCGCCGACCCACAAACGGTGACGGTCGCCGCCGGGGCCGACCAGGACGTCAATTTTGCCAGCGAGTACGAGCCAACTGTGACTGTGGACCTCGATGGCCCGCTGGAGCCGGGGTGTGCCTCCGGCAACTGTTCTGCCGAAGGCGCGGTGTACGACAATGACGCCGTCGACGGGGTAACGGCCACCATCAACCCGAGCGGAGCGTCGTCGGGGATCGGGCAGACGTGCCAACTCGAGGGTGGTTACCCGGGGGACAACACCGACTACGGCCAGGCCGCGTCATGCACCCTCGGCGAGCCACCCGGGACGTACAGCGTCTCGCTCCCCTCCACCATCGAGACGCCCTACAGCGAGGTGGGCATCCCGCTCGCCTACGTGACCGGCCAAGATCCCCAGTCCGTGACACTGAGCGCGGGAGACAACGCGACGGTCAAATTTACGAGCGCTTACGAGCCGACGATAAGTGTCACCCTGGCCGGCCCGTTGGAACCGGCCTGCACCACCGGCACTTGCGCGCCTGGTGCCAAGGTCTACGACGACGACTCGGTCAATGGCACCACCGTGACGGTCAAGCCCACCGGCGCCACGTCAGGGCCGGCGACAACCTGCCAGGTCGAAGGCGGCGAGCCTGACGGCACGGCTGGGGCGCGCCAGGAAGCTTCGTGCGATGTGGGGGTTGCGCCTGGGACGTACAAGGTTTCGGTACCGGCGCAGATCGCACCGAGCCCTGATTACGGGTGGGGTTACATCGACGTCAACGGCGCTGACCCTCGGCAGGTGACGGTCGGTTCGAGTGGGGCCGGCACCGTCGCTTTCACCACCACCTACGCGGCGATGGACAACGTGGGGTCCGGCCCAGGGTCGGCCCGCACCAAGGACGGTTTACTTACAGCCAGCGGCAGCGGCGGCACCGGCACCGTGACGGTGGGCGAGTACAGTTCGGACCCGGAAGGGCTGCCCACGTTCAACAAGTACAGCGACAGCAACGACTTTTTCGACGTCTCGGTCTCATCCGACAGCACCTTCCAGAAGCTCGTGTTCACGATCTGCGGCTTGGCCGGGAACGCCGACGCCATGTCGTGGTGGGACACGACCACGGCCGGGGCCAACGGGGGCTGGGCACCGGTGGCGCCGGCTTCGACCGTAGTGTCCCTAAAACCCGGTTGCCTGACGGCGACCATCACCGGCACTACCAGTCCCGCCGTGACTGACTTGGGCGGGACGGTGTTCGCCGTGGCGTTGCGGCTCGCCGCCCAACGAGTCAGCTTCACGACGGCCGGCCCGAGCCGGGCCGTGGCCGGGGACAGCTACAAGCCACTCGCGGTGGCCAGTTCGAAGTTGCCGGTGGCGTACAGCATCGACCCGAGCTCGGCTAAGGGCGCCTGTCTGGTCACGTCTGATGGCACGGTCAGGTTCACCGGGCCCGGCCTGTGCGCGCTCGACGCCACCCAAGCCGGCAACTCTCATTGGGCGGCCGCATCGGTTAAGCGGGATTTCACCGTCCTCGCCGGTAGGCCCGTCGCCCAGGACGCCAGCTATTCGACGGGGATGGGAAGGGCCCTCAGAGTTGCAGCCAGGAAAGGCATCTTGGCCAAGGACAGCGTGAACGACGCCACCATCTCCTCCCACACTGCACCCGCCCATGGCACGCTCGTCCTGTTGGGCAACGGCGCCTTCACGTACGTGCCGCGGCCATCTTTTTCCGGGACGGACCATTTCACGTACACCCTCCGCAATAGCCTCGGCCGCTCAAGCGCCACCATAAGCATCGAAGTTGGACATCTCACGCAAGTCGGGGACCTGACGCGTGGGCCAGAAAGCCAGGAAAAACGGGGCTAGCGCGACCGCGAGCAGCAAGCCTCGGTAATCAGGTGCCCACGCGTGCCGCGCCTGGCCGCCTTTCCTAAGGGGTTTGGGCGGCACCGAGCGCTAAACCGGGCATTCTCCGCATTTGTTAGAATTTGCCGTGGCGCTCTTCGAGCGGGGGGATGCAAGCGCAGCTATCGAAGCAACCTTGGAGTCGGTCGCCAATGGGGGGCCCAGGGCCGTTTTCCTAGTCGGGGAACCGGGGCTCGGCAAGACCTCGCTGTTCGGGCAGGCGTGTTCCCAGGCCGGCGCCCGGGGTCTCCTGGTCGGCTCTGCGACGTGCTGGGACGTGGAAGCTTCCATTCCGTTCGGCGTCCTCGACCGGTTGCTCTCCCAGCTTGGCGTCCAGGTCCGGCAGGAGCTTCCCGCCGCCAGGCCGCTAGCGGAGCTCCGTGCCAGTCGCTATCTCGAGACGCTCGACCGGCTCCAAAATGTCGCCCCGGCTCCCTTGTTGATCGCCCTCGACGACCTTCACTGGGCCGACCCCGACTCCCTTAAAATGTTCAGCTTCCTTGTGCGGCAACTGAAGAAGGCGCGGGTTGCCTTTCTGGCCACGATGCGCCCCTGGCCGCCGGACGCGCTAAATGAGGCACGCCGGCTGGTGGAGAAGGACCTGGGCCGTTTGGAGGTCCTCGAGCCGCTATCGGTACAGGCCGGCGCCCGCTTGTTGACGGAGCGGTTGGGGGAGCCAGTGGCTGAGGACCGGGCTGCGGCAGCCACGCGGGCCTGTGCAGGTAACCCGTTCTTGCTGGGCGAGGTGGCAGCGGCGTGGTCGGCAGGGGACGACCCGTTGGGCAAATCGGCAGCCAAGTTGACGGAACGGCTCCTCCTCTCACGGTTTGCCGGAGTGGGGGGTGCGGCATTGCGGTGGGCTAGGGCCGCCAGCGTGCTCGGCGCCCGCTTCCAGCCCTGGCTGGTGAGCTCCTTGACGGGCCAGGACGATGACGAGACGGCGGTAGCGTTCGAAGCCCTCGTGAACGCCGGGCTGGTGCGCCCAGCCGCGGCCCAACCCCGGGGTGGCGAGGCGGCCGAGTTCGTGCACCCCTTGTTGCGCCAGGTCCTCTACGAGGACATGGCCGCGCCTGTGCGTCAGGGAATGCACGCCGGCGCCTTCCACCTGCTCGTCGAGAGGGGCGCGGGCCCCGCCGAAGCGGCGCCACATGCGCTGGCGGCCCATCTCGAGGGGAATGCCCGGGCCGTGCACGCCCTGACGGCGGCCGGTCAGGCCGCGTTCGAGGTTGGCGCCGTTGCCACGGCCGCCGAGCACCTCGAAGGAGCCGTGCGCCTCGCCGGCCCCGCCGCGTCAACCGGGCTCCTGGCCAGCCTGGGCCAGGCTTACCTGCTGTCGGGCCGGGTTGACCAAGCGGTCGAGTTGGCTAGGCGCGCCCTGGCGGACGAGAGCGGCGCCGAGCCCGATCGCGTGGGGTCACTCCGGTTGCTGGCGCGGGCCTTGCTGGCGGCCGGCCTCCATCGCGATGCGACACGCTGCTTCGAAGAGGCCAGCGAACTGGCCGCCCACCACCACCCTGACCTGGCGGCCGAGATACTGCTGGACGCGCCGTTCAGGAGCTGGCCCTTCGAAGGGGTTCACACGGCGCGCACGCTCACCCGGCGAGCACTGCACCTGCTGGAGGGAACAGAGAACCACTTGCTGCGCCAAAGCGCCCTTAGCGCTGACGGGTTCCTGGCTTTCATGTCGGGCGACCCGGTCCACCTCGACACGATGGCGGACGTGGTCCGGGCCAGCTTGGAGCGCGGCCGCAACGAGGCTTCCTGGAGCTGGGACGTCGTGTTCGCGTACACGAACGCAGCCAAGGTGGCTGAAAGGTTCGATGAATGCTGCTCGCTGTCTGAGACCTTGCTTCAGAGCGCAGAAGAGCAAGGGGCCATGCTCACCTACCAGACGTTAGCGGTGTCCCGCTCCGACATCTTGTGGCGTATCGGTCGCCTTGACGATGCCAGGGCACTGCTGGTGGCGGCGGCCGAGCTGTCGGACTTGTCCCCCATGATCGCCCCCTTCGCGTCCATTGGGCTGGCCAACACATGTCACGAGATGGGAGACGGGCCGGGGACGGATTTCTGGACGGCCCGAGTAGAAGAGCTCATGGCGACTATGGGTGAGTCTGCTTACCTTCGCCTGTGGCTGTGCTTGCTTGCGGGCCGCACGGCCTTGCGCAGAGGGCTACTGGGGCTGGCCTTGCAAATGAGCGAGCTGGCCGCCCGCACGGCTGAGGCGTCGGGCATCCTCGAACCCTGTGCCGTACCTTGGCACGGGACGGCCATTGAAGCGATGGTCGCCGCCGGCCGGCTCGGGCCGGCCGCGCAATTGGTCGACCGGCTCGAGGCCATCTGCGCACGGCTGCCGTGTCATGCCCCGCGGGCCGTAGCCGCGGCCGGCCGGGCGGCCATTGCGTGGAGGAGCGGCGACCTGGCCCGAGCCGACCTCAACTACCAGGAAGCGCTGGAACACAACGGCGCCGTGCCGATGCCGCTGGCGGAGGCCGAAACACTTATTGGTTACGGCCGGTTCCTCCGCCAGAACGGGAGGTTGGGCCCGGCACAGGAAGTTTTGCAGCGCGCCGTTGAGCTCACGAGCCCTATAGGCGCCAGGCGGCTCGAAGGCCTGGCGACCGAGGAGCTGGCGACGGCCAGTGGCCGGCGAAACCCGTCCCCTGGCAAGTCGCCCCGGGCGCGGCTTACGCCCCAGGAGGAGCGCGTGGCCAATTTGGCCGCCGCCGGTTTCACCAACCAGGAGATCGCCACCCGTCTTTTCTTGTCGGTAAAGACCGTTGACCATCACCTATCGCGGGTCTACGCCAAACTCGGGCGCTCGCGGCGAGACCTGATGCTGTCCGGTGACGCCAGCCGGTCGTCGAGCTGAGGCGTGAACCAGCTCCAGGATCGCCGGGCCGAAACGGGCCACCTTTACGGGGCCGAGGCCGGGGACGCCCAGAAGTTCCGCTTCGGTCCCGGGCTTGCGCAGCGCGATGGCCTTGACCGTCGAGTCGTGTAGGAGGACGTGGGCCGGTACCCCTGAAGCGCGTGCCAGCCTCCGGCGCCAGTCCGTCAAACGCTGGGCCAGTGCCACGGCGGCCGGGTCACTGTTGGCCGAACCCTCAGCGGCTTCAGGCTGCGCCAGGCGTCGCCGGGCAGAGGCGAGGAAGTCGAGCATCACCTCGTGGCCTCCTGGCGGCCTGCCTGCCCGTCGGGCCGTGATGCTGTTGGGGGTCTCTGCGCCGGCGACCGTGCCCGGCCCGGCGGAGGGCGCCAGGTCGTCCCGGGCTCCTCCGGGAAGGGCGCAGCGGGCAGCCAGGGCGGCGAGCCAGGGGCTCGGTTCACGCCACAGCATGATGCCTTGGCCGGAACGTCTTTGCCTGGACCACGAGCAATGGAGCTCCCGCTCGGCCCGGCTGAGGGCCACGTAAAGGAGGCGCCGTTCCTCCGCCATCGCCGCCGCGGTCGAAGCGTAGGCGACGGGGACAAAACCAGCTTCCAGGCCGCATACCCAAACGGACGTCCACTGCAGGCCCTTGGCCCTATGGAACGTGCACACGGTTACGGCGTCTGGGCCGGCGCGGTCGTCGGCCTCTTCATCCCTCGAATCCGCACCATCCTTCGGCGCCGGCGCCCGTAAGGGCACGCCGGCCCGGCGCAGGGCCTCGACGATGACGCCGGCCTGGGAATGGGCCCTCACGAGCACGGCCATCTGTGCCCACCCGAGCCCTCTGACGTGGGCACCGAGCATTTGCGCGGCCACCCCAGCGGCCTCGGCGTCCTCGTTGGGGTAGCAGCGCAGGCCGGGAAGCGGCCCGTCCGGTTGGCTTGAACGGACTGCGGTGGCTTGGCGGCCGAGCACCGAACTGGCCGCCGCGACGACCTGAGGGCTCGAGCGGTGGTTGTCGTCGAGTTGGACCAGTTGGGCCGCCGGCCACCGGTTGGGGAAATCGGCCAGGAAGGCGGGGTCGGCCCCGTTCCAGCCGTAGATAGCCTGGTTCGGGTCACCGACGACGAACAGGTCGTCGCCGTCGCCGAGCAGGGCCAATAACAGGCGGTACTGGAGCGGGTTGACGTCCTGCAGTTCGTCGACGAAGACGTGCCGCCACCGCCAGCGCTGAGCGGCGGCAAAACGGCTGTCTGCCTCCAGGGCGCCGGTGTAGCGCACCAGCAGGTCGTCGAAGTCAACCAGCCGGCGGCGGCGTTTTTCGTCCTCGTAGCGGCCGTAGAGGGCGGCGATGGCCTCGGCGTCGGCCGGGAGTTCCCTCCGGGCCTCTCTGGCCGCTATGGCGAAACAGGCTGGCTCGATGAGCCGGGCCTTGGCCCACTCGAGGTGGGCCGCCAGTTCGCCGACGCCGGCGTCCTCGAGCCCGGGTCGCCCCGTCACGAGCTCTGCGATCAGCCTGCCCTTCCGCTCGAGCAACGCCGGCTCGGGGGCCCGGCGGTCCGCCCACCAGCGCCTCAGTTGGTTGACGGCCAGCGAGTGGAAGGTGCCTGCCATGACCGGCTTGGCCAAGCCGAGGTGGCCGAGCCGCTCGCGCAGCTCGCCGGCGGCCTTCCTGGTGAACGTGATCGCCAGCATGTGCTCGGGCTTGGCGCTCCCGCACGCGGCCCGGTAACCGATGCGACGGGTGAGCACCCGGGTCTTGCCGGCGCCGGCCGAGGCGATGACGCAAACGGTCGCCGAAGTGGAGGTCACGGCCAGGCATTGCGACGGCGTGAGGTCGCTGAGCAGCTCGTCGGGCGAGGCTGCCCGGTGCTCGCCCGAGGTGGCCTCGTCCAGGCTCGGCCCATCGGTACGGGGCCCGTCCGAGTGGCGCTCGTCCGGCCCGGGTTCGGCCAAATTGGGCTGGTCGGCGGCGGGCGGGCCCAAACTCACAAGCATGTAGTTCACACTACAAGCCGGGTGTGCCCTTAACCCGTGACCATGCACCGTGGAGGCCGGCCGCCACCCGGTATGCCGGGCGGTGGCGCAGTTGGCGGGTAATCTTTCGGCCGGAACTTATGGCGCTCAGCACTTTCGCCAATGGGCGCCTATGGGGCGCACGCTATGGGGCCGCACGACCCTGGGTACTGGCCCTTCACGGCTGGGGCCGGGACCACCACGACTTCGACGCCGTACTGGCCGGCCTCGATGCCGTCGCCCTCGACCTCCCAGGCCACGGCGTGGCCCCGGAACCGCCAGAGCCGTGGTCGACTCACCAGTACGCCGAGTGGGTGGCCCCCGTTTTGCAGGACCTGGACGGCGGGCCCTGGGTCGTGGTTGGCCACAGCTTCGGCGCCAGAGTGGCAGTTCATCTCGCCGCCTCTCTTGGTGCCCCGCCCGCGCCCGCCATTGGCGTTGGCGCCCTCGTGCTGACAGGGGCACCGCTGGCCCCGGTACCCGGAAGGCGCCGGCCGCGGCCGTCGCTGGCCTACCGGACCGGGCGCGCCCTTGGTCGGATGGGGCTTGTCTCTGATGAGCGCATGGAGCAACTACGGCGCCGGCACGGGTCCGAAGAGTACCGGCGCGCCAGCCCCGTCATGCGCGGAGTCCTGGTAAAGGCCGTCGGTGAAACGGCCAATGCCGAGTACGTACCGCCCCTGCGCCAATGGGCGGCCGACGGGGGGGCGGTGGAACTGGTGTGGTGGGAGCGCGACCCTGAGGCCTCCTTGGACGGCGTCCTGACCGGCCTGGACGGCTTGACGTCGCCACGGGCCACCGTGGTCCCGGGCTCAGGCCACCTGATGAACGGCGAGCTGGTCGGCGCAGTCAGGGCGGCCCTCCTGCGCCACCAGCCGTCAAGATGAGCCAGGTCACATGAGCTCCCACTTGCTATGAACAGCAACGTGCCATGAACACCAATCTGATCGACGGGACCGGCCTCGGGCTGGCGGTGGGCGCCCTCGGGCTGGCTTACGTCAGGTGGCTGAGGGTCGCTCAGCGCGAGCACTACTTGCCTGGGACGGTGTCTCGCTTCGCCCGCCGCTGGTGGGGAGCGGGGACGGTCAACATGGCCCTCGGGACGATCGGTTTGGCGGGCGCCGTTGCGTCGGTGTGGTACTCGCCCGCCGGCTTCGCCGCCGTCGTCGCCGCCGGGGCCGGCCCGCTCGGCCTGAGGGTCAGAGGCCGGACGTCCAAGTTGGTCTGGACATCCCGGTTGCGCCGCCTCGCCGGTGCCGGCGTCGTCCTGGCGGCGTTGCCGATCGCCGGTCTCGGCGCCGTCGGGCTGCACGCATCCTTCAGCACCGCCGCCCTGTGCGCCATGGGCGCGCCGGTGCTGGTCGACTTGGCCCTGCTGGTTATGAAAAGGCCAGAGGCTCGCCTGCTCCGGCCTTACGTCAAGCGAGCCAGCGAACGCCTGGCCGCCGTGAGGCCCCGGGTCGTCGCTATCACCGGTTCCTATGGCAAAACGACGACAAAGGGTTACGTAGCACATATCGTCGCCGGCAGTACGTCTGTGGTCGCCAGCCCTGCCAGTTTCAATAACACGGCTGGTCTGGCCACGGCCATAAACGACCATTTGGCCACGGGGACGAGGGTTTTTGTAGCTGAAATGGGCACGTACGGCCCCGGCGAAATAGCCGCCATGTGCGCCTGGGCGGTGCCGGAAATAGGAGTGATCACGGCCCTCGGGCCCGTTCATTTGGAGCGCATGGGGAGCCTCGACCGGATCGCGCAAGCGAAATCGGAAATATTGGAGAAGGCACAGGTCGCCGTCCTGAACGTCGACTACCCGCTCCTGGCCGAACTGGCCCAAAAGGCGCAAGAAAAGGGCAAGTTTGTTTGGCGATGTTCGGCAAAGGACACCGAAGCAGATGTGTCCGTC
Source organism: Acidimicrobiales bacterium (assembly GCA_030039575.1). Taxonomy (GTDB): domain Bacteria; phylum Actinomycetota; class Acidimicrobiia; order Acidimicrobiales; family Palsa-688; genus Fen-671. The sequence continues at coordinate 10,558 of JASHVH010000512.1, forward strand.
GTACGCCAGAACGGAAAGTTGCGGGCCCGGACGTCACATTTACGGGGTGAAATGGACGTGCTCGTCGCCGCTGCCCCTGAGGTGGAGCCAGGAAATGTGGCCTGCGCCGTGGCCGCCGCTCTTTCTCTGGGCGTCCCCGCCGAAATAGTGGCAGCCCGGCTCGAGGATTTGCCGGGCGTACCCCATCGACGCAGCGCTCGCCAGTCGGCCAACGGCGTGAACGTGATCGATGACACTTACAATTCCAACCCGGCGGGAGCTAACGCCGCCATTGCGTTACTGGAAATTAAAGCCGCGGCCGGTGGGCAGAAGGTGGTCGTGACCCCGGGGATGGTGGAGCTTGGCCAATTGCAGGCCATGGAGAACGCAAAATTGGCGGCCAGCGCCGCCTCGGTCGCCACCGAGCTGGTTGTAGTAGGCCGCACGAACGCCCGCTCGCTGCTGAGGGGGGCGAGCACCGCCGGGCTGCCGGCCCGGGAGGCCCGGGACCTGGCCGAAGCGGTGGCCTGGGTGTCGGCCAACCTGGGCCCCGGGGACGCCGTGTTGTACGAGAACGACCTCCCGGACCATTACCCTTGAGCCATTACCGTTGAGAAGGTGAGCCCAATGGGGACAGCGCAACCGGGGACAGGGAAGGTCGGGGTCATTTTCGGGGGCCCGTCGCCCGAACACGACGTGAGCATCCTCACCGGCTTGCAGGCGGCACGCGCCCTCGTGCAAGCCGGGCCCGGCGCCAGCAACGTCGAGGCCATTTACTGGACCAAGGGGGAGCGTTTCGTTTCGGTCGACCCCACGCTGGAGGCCGCCGCCTTCGTCGACGGGCCACCCAAGGACGCCAGGGAGCTCCGGTTCACCGCCCAGCCGGGCGGTGGTTTTTTCGCCACCAAGCAATGGGTGCTCGGTGGCGGGAAGGAACGTCGCCTGGAGCTCGAAGCGCTGGTCAACTGCTGCCATGGAGGTCCTGGCGAGGACGGGACGCTGCAGGCGG
>JASHVH010000513.1 GCA_030039575.1 Acidimicrobiales bacterium
AATTTCATTACGGACTTTGGGTTCCACCCCTTCTGGGCCCATCGTGGTATAGACCTCAACCTAGCGGTGGCGCCAAGCACGGTCGAGGCCGTTGGCCGGCGCACGGGACGGCTGAGCTTGGCCTGTGGCCCACTCGTGGGACCCGGGTTCTTGGCCGCTCCAGCTCGGCGCTCCTTCGAGCGAGCCCGGCTGGGCCTGAGCCGGGACGAGCTTGCCGTCATGATCTCGTCCGGTTCGTGGGGCGTCGGTGCTCTGAAGGAAGCCTTCGAGCTTGTCGCCAACCAACCCGGGCTAGTACCTGTCGTTACCTGTGGCCGGAACACCGACCTCCGCGACCAGCTCGAGGTCCTGGCCAGAGCGAAGGGGTACCGCGCTTACTTGCTTGGTTGGACCGACGACATGCCCGGCGTGATGGCCGCCTGCGACGTGTTGGTGGAGAACGCCGGTGGCCTGACCTCCCTCGAAGCCATGGGGGCCCGGCTACCGTTGGTGACTTTCCGGCCTATCCCCGGGCACGGTCGCAACAGCGCGGCAGCTATGTCGGTGGCCGGCGTCAGCTGCTTGGCGCGCAACAGTGAGGAGCTCGTGGAGGACCTGGCCCGGCTGGGGCGGGGCGGGAAGGCCAGGACAGCCCGGTTGGCCGCCACCGCCAACCTTTTCTCGGCAGACGCCGCCGGCGCCGTAGAGGCAGTCGCCGCATTCGGGGCGCCGCCGCAGCCGCGTCTGCGCCCGGTGGCGCGTGCCGCTCGAGCCGCCTCCGCTGCCGCTCTGGCGGCGACGATCTCCTGGGTTGGGCTCACCGGCGGTGTAGGCGTGGCCGCCGCGGCCGGGATCGGTGTCGCCCACCCGCCCGACGGGACCCCGGACGTCGTGTACCTGGGGGTGCGGTTGAGCGCCCAGGAGCTACCGAGCCAGGCAGTACAGACCGAGCTCATGCGCTTGGACGCCAGCGCGGTGGTAGACATGAACACCGCCCATGGCCGTCCCGAGGCCCTGCGGGCGCTGGCGGACCGGGGCATAGACTTGGAAAGTGGTGGGCTTGGCGACGGTCCTCGAGCAAGCAACGAGCCCACTGCCCCATGGGCGTTGGCCCTGTCGGACTCCCAGTCGGTCCAGGCGCTTTCCACCCTGGCCGGGGTACGGGTCGAAGCGCTCGTCCCGGACCGCAGTATCAGCGCCTTCGACCTTGTCGACGCCAGTTCGGCCCATGTGTTGATGGTGGTCCCCAACAGCACTATGCCGGTCCCCCCCAGCGGCCCCTTCCCGCAGGAGCAGCTTGGTGTGCCCCAACTGCAAGGTGACCACATCTACCTCATCAACGGCATGCTCGTGACGCCGGGTCAGCTAGTGGTACTGCTCACCAACCTCGAGGCGCAACTGGCGGGCATCGGGTTGTCGAGCGCCCCGTTTGGCGACCTCCAGTGAACAAAGCCGCGACGGCAGTCGCTGCCGGCGCGGCTGCTTCGCTCGCAGCTGGAGCCCTGGCCCACCTGTTACCGGCCACCTCGAGCCTGCGCCGATTTCGCAACCGCTGCCTCCCGGCTCTGTCGGGGGTGGGTGAAGTCGGCCACGTCGCTCTGACGTTCGACGACGGCCCCGACCCGCTCTCCACGGTGCCCGTCCTCGACGCGCTGGACGGCCTCGGCTGGCGGGCCACCTTCTTCATGCTGGGCGAAATGACGGCGGCGTACCCGGACGTAGGCCGGGAGGTGGTCCGGCGCGGGCACGAGGTGGCCGTGCACGGCTACGCCCACTCGAGCCACATCCGGCACGGGCCGACCTGGGCCACCCGTGACGTCATGGCGGCGCGGGACACCATCGCTGAGTTGACCGGTGCTCAGCCGCAATGGGTCCGCCCACCCTACGGCGCCCTTTCGACGTCAACGCTGATCGCCGCCCGCCGCGCCGGCCTGGCCCCGGTGCTGTGGACGACCTGGGGCCGCGATTGGCGGCCGGAGGCAACACCGGCATCGATTGTCGACGACATCTCCTCGACCCTCGTCCCGGGGGCCACCGTGCTCCTCCACGATTCGGACTGCACCTCCGCTCCCGGCAGCTGGAAGGCGACGCTGGCGGCGCTGCCGATGCTGGCCGAGGCCTGGGCGGGGGCGGGCCTCGTCGTCGGCCCGCTGCTCGAGCACGGCGTGTAACGCACGTCACATTGTCCCCCGTACTCGGCAGAGGAGCCGTTGACGCAATAGTCGTTCTCCCGGTTGCGCCTCCGCCAGGGCCCGGCCTCACATGAGGCTCCTGGCGTCGTTCTTGGCCCAATTCGGTATGGGTACTTGCGCTCATTTTCCCAGCCGGTCCTTGAATTCAGCCATCTTTACTACGTACCCTCCAAAGACGCGGGCAGGATGCCTGCACTAAAGGAGGAGGGGAGCAACGCCGGCATGCAGGCGCACCCCTCCCCCCGGCGAGTTGGCCGATGGAAGGAGACTACGAATGGGCGTTGGGAGACGCCGAGGTTTGTGGGCCAAGGGAACGGCGGTGCTGGTCACGGTCGGTACCGTGACCGCGGTATGTCTCACAAACGCGGGAGTGGCGTCTGCGACGGGGCCCAACCAGTCCGTAACCGGCATCAAGGTCAGCGCCACCATCGGCGGAAACTCAACCTCGGCCCCCACGATCGGGTGCTCGTGGATCCTGACCGACGACAACCTCGACGGAGGCGGTGAGACCCAGCAATTCAGCAACGCCGTCGGCGCTAATATCGGGCCCAGCGCCTCGGCGGGCTACACCAACTTCACGGAGCAGGCACACGGCCTGGGGGCGCCGTCATCAGGCCCGGACGCGCCCTCCTACGGTGGCGGGCCCAACTCCGGGCAGTCGTTCACGTACGGCAACGATGACAACCCGTCCGCCTATCTCACGTCGCCCAATTGCACCTCGGCCGGAGCGGCCAACAGCCAGCCCAACCAGTCGTCCGGGTCCCAGGCCTCACCCATCTCGACCGGCATCCAGGTGCTGCCTAACGCCTTTGACAACCCGGCCCAGCGGCGGCTGGAAGTCTGGGCCGCGGTCGATAACGCCACGTCTGTCAATTTCGACGTCTCCTACCCCGACGGGACCTCAGACACCGAGCTCGGTGGAGTGCAAATCGGTGGCTCGACGAACGCGTGCAATAGCTACGGGGCCAGCGGGAGCTTGCTGACCAATATGTTCGCGGCTGCCGGCCCGGCCGGGTCGAGCACCGACGCCTCCAACCAGATCAGCAATACGGCCATCTCTGATGTGGCCGGTGCCGGGATGGCCAACCTCTGTAATGACAACGAACAAGGCCTCTGGTACCAAGCGTTCACCGTGTCGAAGGACGACCCGAACGGGACCTATACGGTCGACGTCCATGCGGTCAACAGCAACGGCGCTTCCGATGCCTGGATCAGTTTTTACGTGATCCCGTTTTTCGACTTGGCCGTGGACTTCAACTCGGTGACCTTCACCAACAGCCAGCCGACGCCTACGCCGAGCTCGGCCAGCGGTGACCAGACGACGGCGTCATCGAACTCCGCCACCGGTAACGAGGCCACGGCGCCGGCGTACTCCGTAGCCGGTAACACGACCTGGACGCCGCCCGACTCCCTGTTCCCGTCAGTCACCAATGGCGGCAACTCCGGCGAAGAGGTCGGGGTCGACTTCTCAGTCCTCACGTACCTCCCGCCACACGGCAGTCCTTACAACATCTCCAGCTTCGGCGCCAACCTGGGCTATAACTCAAGCACCGTTCTGGCGAGCGACGTACCTGCTACCGCCGGAAATACCACGTTTATCAGCAACAACGGCAGTTCGCTGGCCACCGGGCCCCAACTGGTCTGCCCGAACGACACGCCGATGCTGGACCTGTCCCTGTCACCGTCGGCCTCTGACCCAGCCGGGACCTATATCGGGACGTTGAGCGTGGTTGGCGAGAGCGACGTCCAGGCTGCGGGCGGCTGCCCGACAGACAACGGGGCACCGTACGTACTGCCTGGGCCGCCCCAGGCCTTCAAGAGCCTTACTGACGGCGATCCGGGGACGGCGCCCGTTCGGGCCTCCTGAGAAAAGCTTAAGCCAAGCGCCGGGGAAACCCGGCGGTGCCGAGAAGGAGGAGGGCAGCGTTGCCCTCCTCCTTTGGCGCCCGCCCATATCGGGTCAAATTTCATCAATTTTGACGTTGTAGCTGGCGCCCTCCTGGTCCATTCTGGGTCATCATGAGCAGGAGGCTCGTTGCGCTTTTGGGCGCCGTCGCGCTGTGCACCACCCTCCTGTGCGCGTTGATGGG
>JASHVH010000514.1 GCA_030039575.1 Acidimicrobiales bacterium
TAAGCACCCGGGTCTGCCGCAAGCTGCTCGGTAGACCTTGAAGGGGTCAGCGTTCGCGTTCCGTCATGGGAACTTGGTTGGCATTAATGGAGGCGCGCGACTGCCTTGTCCTATTTGTAGCTGGAAACCGTCACAAACCGGCCAAAGCGCGCCGTTGTCGAAAGGGCGCAGGCACCATCGCGGCTGCGGCTGCGGCTTGGGCTGGGGATTACTTGCCTTTGGGGGACAGGAGAGTTCAGCCCAAGCGAGCGTTAAGCAACCTCTGGACTACCACCGGGTTGGCTTTGCCTTGGGATGCCCTGAGAACTTGGCCTACGAAGAACCCCAACAGGCCGGTCTTTCCGGCGCGGTACAGATCCACCTGGTCCGGGTTGGCAGCCAGCACCTCATTGACGATGGCGGCGATGGCGTCCTCATCGCTGACCTGCGCCAGACCGCGCTCGTCGATGATCTGGCGGGGGTCGCCGCCTCGCTGGACCAGCTCAGCAAAGACGTCTTTGGCCGCCGTCCCGGTGATCTCGCCTGACTCAACGGCCAGTACCAGCGCGCCAAGCCCCTTACCTGTGAGCTTGGTCCCGTCGAGGGGGCGGTCGCCTAGTTCGCGTGGAAGCTCGTTGATGACCCAGCGGGCCACGACATCCGGCGGGGCGCCGCTGCCGACAGCGTCCTCGAAGACGTCACCGGTCGGCCGGTCGGCGGTCAAGAGATCTACCTCGCCCTCCCCCAACCGGTACTTCGAAGGCCAGGTGGCGAAGCGGTCGGCCAACACGGCGTCCCGAACCCGAGCTTCCGCCCGGTACTCGACGCGGCTCTTCTTCGGCGGGCGGGTATTCGCTTTGGCCGTCTTTCGAGCGGGCGCCGGCGCCGGCGCCGGCAACTGCGACTTGGCCTGCCATGAGTCTCGCAGGGTAACGGTCCGGTTTAATACCGGGGCGCCGGCTTTCGAGTCAACCGTATCGAACACGAAATAACCGACGCGTTCCAGCTGCCAGCGGCTGGCGGGTTCGGCCCCGGCCAGGCTGGGCTCAAGGCGGGCGCCACTTACCACCTCTAGAGATTTGGGGTTGAGGTCGTCGTCGGCGCCGTCCTCGGGCCGCGCCTCCAGGAACAAGCGGTCGTAGAGGCGAACTTCGGCGGGCACGGAAAGGGTGGCGGGCACCCAGTGGATGACACCCGACACCTTGACGCCAGGTGGTTTTTTGCCGACCGAGTCGGGGACGTGGTGGCAGCGGACTTCCACGACCTCGCCCCTTTCGGTGACGACTTCATCGCAGGTGATACAGGGGCCATGGCGCAGACGGACCGTCCGGCCCGGGGAAAGCCGCTGATAACCAGGCGGCGGGTCAAGGACGAAATCGTCCTGTTCGATGAGGATCTGACGCTCCAAAGGGATGCTCCGCTCGCCTGGCTTACCGATATCTGGGGGGAAGTACGGCCCGGTCATCTCCTCGACGTCGCCTTCCGGCCAAGAGGTGATGGTGACTTTTAGTGGGCGCAGGACACCCATGACCCGCGCGGCGGTCCAGTTGAGATCGTCTCTGACACAGAACTCAAGCTTTTCGATGTCGACGGACGAGTTGACTTTGGCCACACCCACCAGGTCGGCGAAGGCGCGGACAGCTTCAGGGCCAACACCTCGGCGACGCATCGCCGCGATCGTTGGCATGCGTGGATCTTCCCAGCCGTCGACGTAACCCTCGTCCACCAGCGCCAGGAGCTTGCGCTTGCTCAGAACGGTGTAATCAAGGTTGAGACGCGCGAACTCGTACTGTTGTGGCCGGCTGAACCCGTGGCGTTCAGAGACGCGTGTGCTGTCAATGACCCAGTCGTACAACTCGCGGTTGCTTTCGAACTCCAGGGTACATAGCGAGTGGGTGACACCCTCGATGCCGTCGGAGAGGGGATGGGCCCAGTCGTACATCGGGTAGATCGGCCAAGCATCACCTGTTCGGTGGTGCCGGACGTGACGGATCCGGTAAAGCAAGGGGTCGCGCATCTTCATGTTGGGGGAACCAAGATCGACCTTGGCTCTGAGAACGCAACTCCCGTCTCGCAGATCCCCGGCCCGCATCGACCGGAACAGGGCCAGATTTTCTTCTTCCGTCCGTCCCCGGTACGGCGACGGACGACCCGGCTCGGCGAGACTACCCCGGTACTCCTTGATCTCCTCGTCGCTTAAATCGTCGACGTAGGCCTTCCCTTCGCCGATGAGGTCCTCGGCCAGCCGGTACATCTCGTCGAAATAATCGGACGCGTACAAGGCCCGGTCCCCAAAAGAAAAACCAAGCCAATTGACGTCGGCCACGATCGAATCGACGTACTCGACGCCTTCGGTCAGAGGATTGGTGTCGTCGAAGCGAAGGTTGCAATGGCCGCCATATTGTTCGGCCACGCCGAAGTTGAGGCAGATCGACTTAGCGTGACCGATGTGCAAATAACCGTTCGGCTCCGGTGGAAAGCGGGTGACGACGCGGCCATCATGCTTACCGGTACGTAGGTCGTCCTCGATGACCTCGCGGATGAAATCAGAGTGGCTTGTCCCAGCGCGTTCATCACCTGTCATCACCAGCCACTCTACCGGCGACCACCGGCGGCCCGATTACGGAGCTCACCGCGATGGATGTGATGCTCCCCGGCGGGAGCCCTGGGTTGGCGGGCTTGCAGAGACTGCGCGTAGGGACCCAAGCCGCTGTGCGGTTAAATGCTGCCGTGCCCACAGTTTGGTGACGGGGCGTACTCATCCCCTGGTATTTTTCCGAAGTAGAACCTGGATTTTTGGGGCGAGCGCCGTCGGCCGGCGCAGGAAGACCTGGCCGCAAAGGCCACGTTTCGGCCTCGCGGAGCGCACAATAAGCAGTCCTCCTCGCTCGAGAGGCCCAAGCCCGGTCCCACTAGGGCCCGGACCACCGCGTGGAATTCCGACTGTGCTCGATCGCAGGCCAAATCGTCACGCACCACACGTGCGCCAAAGCCAGGAGCAAGGCGAGATCGCGGCGCGAAAGGAAAAACAGACCGCAGCTCCGATGACGGGCGGGTGACGGGAGAGTGACGGGCGGATGACCCGGTAAGTAGACCGCTCAGAGTGGGCTGCTCAGCGGGTATGCACCCTGAGTGGCGCTCGGCTCACTAAAGTTACACACGTGTCATGCGGTGAGGGTCGGGCCTAGGGGCCGCTAGACATGCTTACCACTCCCTCCACTGGCAGTGGTAAGCCGGAAGATAAGTCTCCATTGACAGTGGGCGTGGCTGCTGTGGCCCGGTGCCCGGCCGCGAGCCTGCTTGAGATCTGCAACCCCGACTGGCCCGGCGAGGCCCGGGAATGCGCCGATCTGACCGCGGCGGGGCCTGCAGGCGGGCCCGGTGGGCAAAGGGCCTGCGACAGCCTCTCGGCCGGTCGGCACCGCAAGCAAAGGGCCGTGCTTCAAGTGCGGCCCCCGAGCAGCCATAGGGCAGGAGGGGCCCCGCTCGGGGGCGGGCTACCTGCAGTGGCACGCCGAAATCTGGCCCTGGAGAAGGGAGAGTTCGGGGGGTGACGCCCAACGGCACCGTGGCGCTCTTGGTGCTGGCGGGCCCGCTCGGGCTCATCTTGTTGATCATTATTTTGCTGGGCGGTGGGGCGAGCAGTGGCTCCGAGCAGCTAGCCAGCGCGGCCAGCCCGGCTGGGCCGCTCAACACGTCCGCTGTGCCCAACCCGTCGTGGGTACCGTGGATCGAGCAGGCCGGGAGCCTCTGCCCGGACATCACGCCAGCGGTCATGGCCGCTCAGGACTCGGTCGAGAGCAGCTGGGACCCGAACGCCGTCTCGCCGGTGGGCGCCGAGGGCATCGCCCAGTTCATGCCTGCTACTTGGCCGGCCTACGAATCGCCGGCGGCCGTCCCTGGCCCGGACACGCCGTTCAACGTGCCTGATGCGATCATGGCCCAGGGGCGCCTCGACTGCGCCCTCGTGGCGGCGGTCGGCACGCTGGCCCAGCAGACGGGGATCCCGGCCCTCACCCTCGCCCTCGACGCCTACAACGCCGGCCTCGCCGCCGTCACCCAAGCAGGCGGAGTTCCCGACAACGCGCAGACCGAAGACTACGCCCCCGCCATAGAGCTGCTCGCCAGCACGACCTATGCCGAGATCGGCTCGTCCCCGGCCAGCACGGGGACCGGTGGCTTTGCGTCGGCCGAGATATCGGCGGCGCAGGGCGAGCTCGGCTTGCCCTACGTCTGGGGCGGCGGCTCCGACAACGGCCCGAGCGGTTCGGCTACAGCCCCGCCGGCCCTTGTAGGCCAGCCGGGCTTCGACTGTTCGGGCCTCGTCATGTACGCGGTTTACCAAGCCTCGGGCGGCGTTATAGCCCTCCCGCACTTGAGCGAGGAACAAGTGACCCTGGGCCAGCCGGTGGCTGTCGGCACCGGTGGCCAGGTCCTGGCCTCCGGGGCCCTGGAGCCCGGTGACGTGATCGGCTTTTTCAATTTGGACGCCGACAACCAGTGGGACCACATCGGTATCTACGTGGGCAATGGAGAGATGATCGATGCTCCCGAGACTGGCCAGGTCGTCTCGGTGACCAACCTCGCCACTCCGTATTGGACGTCGGTCGAGTGGGACGTACGGAGCTTCGGGTAGTGAAGTTCCCCCTTGGGCTCACGGTCGGCCTATCCTCCTCTTGCGCTTTTGTGGCCTGGGCCGGCACCGCCGTAGCCCTGGGCCACCCTGTCGCCGGCGCAGTGCACCCGGCTGCAAGCGCAAAACTGGCTCGGCACAAGCCCGCAACTAACACGAAACTCCGCGAGGGACGGCCCAGGACGGCGCCGCCTGAGGGCCCTTATGAGGGGGTGGACCGCCAAAACCCGGTGGCGGTGGGAAAGGCGTTCCTTCGGGCGAGCTACACCTTCGATACCGGGACACAGGCCTCGACGAACCCGGCCACCGTTCGCTCGACGATCTGGTGCACGCCTTCTCTCAGGGCCAGGATGCTGGCCGAGCTCCCACATGGCTCGCCGGGCGGCCAGTGGATCGACTGGACCGCCCACAAAGCGGTGACGGCTGTGGCGGTGGACTGGGCACCCGAGTCGGGGGCACCGCCCGACACGACGGACGCCGCCCAGGAGTCCTACGACGTCACCGTGACACCGCACGGGGAGCACGGTTGGACAGGGGAGCCCGACTACTACGTCTGGTGGGTGACGCTTTCGAGGACAGGGCCGAAAACGCCGTGGGAAGTAGCAAGTTTTGAGGTACAGCCATGGTTTCCTTCGAGCAGCGGCAAATAGCTGGCGCCAACGGCGCTATGGCTGGCGCTGGCCAGTCGTCGAGCGGGCCGTACTGGGCCTGGGTCGGCGCCCACGGCGGCGCCGGCGTCACAACCCTCTCCGAAGTCGTGCCCGGCGGCGCCGACTTCGGGCGGGACTTCCCTGCACAAGCTGGGGCCCCCGGTCTGCCGGCCGTCGTGGTGTGCCGCTCCAACGCCCAAGGTCTCGTCGCCGCCCGAAAGACCGCGGCAAGAGCTGCATCTTTCGCTACGGACGTGTTGGGCCTCGTCGTCGTGGCCGACATGCCAGAGCGTCGTCGCCCGAAAGCGTTGGCGGAAGCCCTCTATTTGACCCGCGGCGCCTACCAGGAGCTTTGGGAAATGCCATGGGTACCGGCGTGGCGCTTCGGCGAGCCCCCGGCACCGGCCAATAGCCCCCGTCAAGTGCGCCAGCTCCTGGTCGACCTCTGGACCGCCCTAGACCTCCCGCTCCCCGGCGGGAAGAGCCAAAAAAGACAAGGAGGTAGCAAAGGAAAATGATGCACAATCTGCTCGGGGCGCACTGGCTGTTGGCCCAGTGCACCGGCACCTCGTGCCCGGCCCCGTCCGACACAGCGTTGCCGGGCCAGGTGCAGTCCCAATTGGACAGCGTCCTCGGCTGGGTGAAGTGGCTGGGCTTAGCTGCCGCTTTCGCCGGCCTGTTCGCCGCCGCGGCGCGGATGACGCTCAGCCACCGCGTAGGCAGCGGCGGCGAGCACATGAGCGCCCTCGGCTATATCGCCGGCGGGCTCGTACTCATCGGCTCGGCCTCGGCGCTGGTCGGTTTCTTCGTGTGACTTAGCAGGCAGCCAGGACGGAACGCGCCCATGCGCCCTCACGAAACGCGCCCGTACGAAACGCGCAAGGCCTCTTGGGACCGCAAGACAGCCCCGGCCGGCATACTCCTCGCCGTTGTCATCGGCCTGCTCATATGGCTCCTCGCTGAGCGCGGTGGCGGCACCAACCACGACGGTGCCCCGCCCACTCAGCGGTCACCCCTCACTTCCCTTGTCAGCCACCCAGCTCCGGTGAAGCCCAAGGCGGCGAGCTCGAGCTCCGGTTGTCATGTGCCGAGCGGGAGCCAGGTAGTGCCGCAATACGCACCGCAGGGCATCACCTGGCAGCTCTACCAAACGGTGGCCTTGCCGTACTCGGGCACTGCAGGGCCAATGGTCGTAAACCTCGGAACGGCGCGTTGTTACGCCCACGACCCTCTTGGCGCGCTCCTGGCGGTGAGCCAGATCCCCTACCGCTACCTCATTTCTCCAGATTGGAGGCAGGTCGTGCAACTACAGGTGGTGCCCGGCAAGGGCGAGCAGGTTTACGTGCCGGAACGTAGCAAAGTGCCGGACGTCGGCGGGAACCAGCCAGGTGACTACAACCAGCTGGCAGGGTTCAAGTTCGTGACCTATAGCCCGGCTATGGCGGTGATCGAGATTGCATCGAAAGATGACGACGGCGGGTTCCAGGCCGGGCCGGTGACAGTCGTCTGGTCGGACGGGGACTGGAAGCTCCAGCTGCAGCCGGACGGCTCGAGCAGCCCACAGGAGCTCCCCATCACCTCACTGGTCGGCTTCGCCACTTGGTCAGGGGTCTGAAGGATGAGCATCTGTTCCGTCCCTGTTATAAGCCAAGCCTGCAGCGTCGGCTCCTCCGTTGCCGGCGGCGTAGCGGAGGACTTCATCAAGACAGCGGCTACCGACGCCGCGAACGCTGCCAACAGCATCCTGGAAACTCTGGTCACCGCCTGGACGCACGTGCCGACCGAACTCGGCGGCGCGCAAGACAGCAACGCGATCAGCCTTATCCAGGGCGACTTGTTGGGCGTCGAGGTGTGGGTGGGCGCGGTCGGTGTAGTGATCGCGGCTGCCCGTATGGCCCTTTTCCGCCGGGGCGAGCCTTTTCGCCAGGCCATGTCGGGGCTTTTGAACATGATCGTGATCGGCGGGGCGGGCGTGGTCGCCATCAACCTTTTGGCCACGGCGGGCGACAACTTGTCGAACTACTTGCTCTCGAACGGCTTCGGCCAGGCCAACGCCGCCTTCGACCTGAGCCTGGCGGCCGTCTCCGCCCCCTTCTTGCTCTTGATCTTGGCCATCCTGGCCATAGTCAGCTTGCTAGTCCAGGTGGGGCTCATAATCCTGCGGAGCGCCCTCCTGGTGGTCCTGGCGGGGGTTTGGCCGGTAGCGGCGGCCGCCTCGATGACCTCGGCGGGCGCCCAGTGGTTCAGGAGACTGAACGGCTGGGTGGTGGCGTTGTTGTTGTACAAACCGGCCGCTGCCGTCTGCTACGCCGCCGCCTTTCAGCTCCTGGCCGGGACCGCCGGCGGAGGGACCTCGGTCATAGGGCAAATCGAAGGCGTGGTCTTGATAATCCTGGCTACCCTCACGCTCCCCGCCCTTCTGCGCTTTGTCGTGCCGCTCGTCTCGTCGGTCGGGGGGATCTCGACCGGCGAGGTGTTGGCGACCGGGGCAGCCCTGGCCGCC
>JASHVH010000515.1 GCA_030039575.1 Acidimicrobiales bacterium
GAACAGGCGCGTGCCCACCTAGACGCCGGCTTCACCGCAGTCAAGATGAACGGCTCCGGCGTGATGGACCGCATCGAGACTCCCTCGGTCACCCGCCAGGTGGTCGACCGGTTGGCCGCCGTGAGGGATGCCATCGGACCTGACCGGGATGTCGTGGTCGACTTCCATGGTCGCCTGTCGACGGCGATGTCGCGCCGGCTGCTCCCGCTCCTCGAACCTTTCTTGCCCCTATTTGTGGAAGAGCCCACCCTTCCCGAGTTCTCTCGCGACCTCCAGCGCCTCGTCGAGAGCACGCACGTCCCGCTGGCGACCGGTGAACGTTTCTACTCTCGGTGGGACTTCCGCGACGTCCTTGCCTCGGGGATCGCCGTCGTCCAGCCCGATGTCTCACACGCCGGGGGCATCAGTGAGGTCCGGCGGATCGCCGCGGCGGCGGAGACCTACGACGTCGGAGTCGCGCCCCACTGCCCGCTCGGCCCCATCGCTCTCGCCGCCAGCCTTCAACTTGCCTTCGCCATGCCCAACTTCATCATCCAAGAGCAGAGCATGGGAATCCACTACAACGCTGATGCCGAGGTGCTGGACTACCTCCTCGACTCGAGCCCTTTCCGCTTCGTAGATGGCTACGCCGGGCTTCCCACCGCCCCCGGTCTGGGGATCGAGATCGACGAGCGCGCCGTACAGCGTGCCGCGAAGCTCGGCCACCGCTGGCGCAACCCCGTTTGGCGTGGCGCCGACGGAGGTTTTCGCGAATGGTGAGCCGCTCGCTGCGCCTGGCCGGGTTGGTAGGCGCCACTGAACAGGAAGAGCTCTAGTTGCAACGTTAAAATGTAGGAGGAACACCGATCTCCACGACGAGCGGTCGCTGAGCGTCCAGTAAAGGAGGTACGTGTGACAGCGGTTATGGGGCGTGAACGCCTGAAGTATTACAGCCTTACGGGGGAGCAAGGGGAACGAGCCGTTTCCGACGGGCTGGCCGGCGGGAGCGACTGGTTCAGGAGCGACATTGAGCGCAAGCGGATGAAAGAGCTAATGCGCCGCTCCGACTTCCCCGCCGTACGCGATACGTTGCTGTGGTTCGGCCTGCTGGTTGGGTTCGCAGCCGCGGGGGTAGCGCTGTGGCGGAGTTGGCCCGCATTCATATGTTTCGCGATATACGGCGTGCTGTACGGCACCGCTTCCGACTCGAGGTGGCACGAGTGCGGCCACGGCACGGCCTTCAAGAACCCGTGGCTAAACGACAGGGTCTACGCCATCGCCTCCTTCATGGACATGCGAGATCCCACTGTCTGGCGGTGGAGCCACACTCGCCACCACACCGACACGCTGATCGTGGGCCGCGACCGCGAGATTGCCGTCATGCGGCCGGCGAGGCTCGCTCGGCTCACGGCCAACCTTTTTGGCCTGCTGGAGTTCCCGCACAATTTATGGGAGATGGTCGTCCACGCCTCTGGGCACCTGATGCCAGACGAGCGGACCTTTGTGCCAGCGGAGGAAGAGAGGAAGGTTTTTCGTACGGCCCGTGTGTGGTGCGTCATCTACGCTCTCATGGTCGCCGCATGTGTGGTCACTCACTCGGTCGTGCCATTTCTGCTCATCGGTGGCCCTCGCATCTACGGCGTTTGGCTCCTCGAAATTTATGCCTTGACACAGCACGCTGGCCTGGGAGAAAACGTGCTGGACCACCGGCTCAACACCCGTACTCTATATATGGGCCGGGTCAACCGATTTCTGTACTGGAACATGAACTACCACATCGAGCACCACATGTTCCCGATGGTGCCGTACCACCGGTTGGCGGACCTGCACGAGCAAGTCAAGCATGATATGCCAGAGGCATACCCGTCCATGTGGGCCGCTTACAAGGAGATCATCCCTGCCGTGCTCCGCCAGTTGAAAGACCAGACGTACTACATCCGCCGGGAGCTCCCGCCCGGCGCCGCTCCGTACCGCGTCCCGCCCGATGGGCGTGCGGTGCTCGAAGGCTGACGACGACGGGGCCGCGGGAGATGCCAACTTGGGTCGCCGCGTGCGCGACGGAGGATATCGACGTAGAAGACGTCATCGGTTTCCGCCACGAAGACCGGGACTACGCCATATACCGCACGGCGGAGGGGGACTTCTTCGCCACAGACGGCCACTGTACGCACGAGAGGACACTGCTTTGCGACGGGCTCGTCATGGGTCGGGTGATTGAGTGCCCAAAGCACAACGGCCGCTTCGATATTCCTACGGGCAAGGCGATCAGGGCGCCGGTGCTGGAAGATGTCCAGACCTTTCCTACCAAGGTCGAAGACGGGACCGTATTTGTGTTCGTGTGACACAACCGCTCTTCCCGTTCGACACGAGCTTCGAGGCACCGGCACTTTCGCCCGTCGTCGTGCGCGGGCGCTCATTTGTGGGCCTACCCAGCTACTTGGTTACGCTTTGCCGGACCGAACCGACGATACGGGCATAAGGAGTACGAAATGAAGAAAAGGATCCAGCTCCAGCCGGTTGCCGTACCTAAAGGGGTGTTACCGGAGGAGCGACCAGAAATTACACCGGAGGAGTACCGTCGCCGCCGCCGGGCGTTTTACGAGGCAGCGCGCAGCCAATGGGTCATCGTGTACGGTGACCGAGAGCACGTCGGAAATTTGGCGTACTTGTGCGGCTTCGACCCTCGCTTTGAGGAGGCGCTTCTTGTCCTCGGTCCGGACGGTCCTGACGTACTTATGGTGGGGGCAGAAGGAGAGACCATGGCTGTGCCTTTGGCGGGCGACTTTAAAATCATCGTGAGCCCGTTGTTCAGCCTGCCGAACGTACTACGAGAAGCTTCGGGGCGGCTCGGGAGTGCCCTCCAAAGCATCGGCATGTCGTCCGGTGACGAGGTCGGAGTCGTGGGTTGGAAGTACCTGGAACCCATAGAGACCGAGCCATCGTCGTCTTCACCGGGCTTCGTGCCCGGGTTCGTGCTCGACGCCGTCGCAGGCATGAAAATCAGAGACGTGACCCGGGTACTGTTGGATCCCGCCTACGGGCAGCGACGGGTCAACAGCATAGACCAGGTCGCCCAGTACGAGTGGGGCGCAGCTCGGGCGTCGGCAAGCGCGTGGAATGTCATAAGGGGAGTACAGCCCGGTTTGAGCGAGCTTGCCGCGTGCAGGAACATGGGCTACGCCGGAGAACCCCTGTCGTGCCACGTCATGCTCGCCTCGGGAACTGACCGGATCGTTGGGCTGCGAAGCCCCACCGCTAAACCGATAGAAATGGGCGACGGCGTGACCCTGGCCATTGGGTACTGGGGAGGGCTCACATGCAGGGCTGGGGTCGTCTCTGAGGCGAGGGACGATGGGTTCTTTCACGACTATGTCTCGGTCTACATCTCGGCCGTGGTGGCATGGTACGAGGCCCTGACCCTTGGCACATCGGCCGGTGCCATCGTCAAAGTTGTGGCTGACGAACTTTCTCGTGCAGGGCTGCGGTCGATGCTCAACCCGGGCCATGCCACATCGACCGAAGAATGGCTCAACTCGCCAATGACCGAGGGAAGCGAAGTCGAACTTGCGTCCGGCATGGCGCTGCAGTCTGACATCATCCCAGTCGGCCTCCCCCGAGGCACTGTGTTGAACTGCGAAGACACGGTGGCCCTCGGGGATAAAGAGTTTCGTCGAGAGTTCGCTGCTCGGCACCCCTACATCTGGGAGCGGGTCGAGACGAGACGACGGTTCATGAAACGCGACCTGGGCATAGACATTTCCGATGATGTTCTCCCGCTTTCGACGTACCCGGCTTGCTTCGCGCCCTTCTGGTTGGACCCTGACCACTTGTGCGTGTGTGCGTGAGCACCGGTCAGCCGCCTCCAAAACAGACGTATGACAAGGCGACTGTCCCCTGGGTAACCGCCTGGGCTCCGGCCAGGGCGACGGCGGGCGGGTCGCCCGCCAGCAGGCGCCGGTGGAGGGCGACCATCAAAGCCTCGCCAGCCAGGTCCTCGACGGGGACGACGGAGGCCACGACGGACCTGGCCCCGAGGGTCAGGAGGGCGGCTACCAGCCCCATCACCTCATCACCGGGGCGGACCGCGGACAAGCCGGACTGGCACGCCGACAGCACCACCACCTCCGGTGGGTGGCGCAGCTGTTCGAGTTCGTAGACGGTCAGCCCGCCGTCCGCCAGTTCAAGGCTGGACCACAGGCCGTTATCGGCCCGAAAGGAGGCGTGGGCAGCAATGTGGGCTACGCTCGCCCCCTCCAGGGCGGCGAGGACGGCGGCGACTTCTGCTCCCGGACCTGACAGCACCTGGGCCGATGGGTACAGCGACCCGACCGTCGCCGCTTCGTGCTCCGCCCCGGCCAGTCGAGGACCGGCGACGACCAGCGTGCGGGTGGCCGCTGCTGACGACCGGCGGGCCCGGGCCGGCGGCCGGCGCAGTGGTCGGGCCCCAACCGGTCGAGTACCGCCGTGTCCCGAGAGGGCGGGTCTCGAGGGCGCGGTTCCCGGCGGAGTTGTCCCCAGCCACAACCGGGCCGAGGGGGCCACGGATACCGGCCGGCCGGAGAGCGTCGGGAGGGCGGCCCAGGGTGTGGCGTGCATCTCGCCTGTCGGCACCACGACCACCGGCCGCTCCCCGAGCAAGGGCGCGATGGGCGTCATGAACAGACGGTCGAGGCGTTCGGCGGCCCGGGCGAGCTGAGCTTCGGCGCCCGAGCCAAGCGAGGCGTGAGCCCGGCTGTACGCCAGCCGCCGCAGGGCGAGCCGCACGTGACCGAGCTCGTTGCGTACAGCCGTGCTCGGGGCGATGTGGCGATGGTGGCACCGGCCACCAGCCACCACCACCGCGTGAAGCTCGCCTTCGATGTCGGCGAACTCGACCAGGGCGGCCCCGTCGAGGGCGGCGAACAGGTCGGTCACCTTTACCGGGGGCGCCACGGCGCGAATGCCCTTCACGCCGGCGGCTTGCCACGCTCGTTCCCGGGCCTGGCGTTCGAGGTCGGCCTGGCGGGCCAACAGTGGGCCGGGGTCATCCCCGCTGGTGGCGCAGGCCGCGATCTCTTGCCCTAGCCGGCGAAGCTCGGCCAGATGCGCAGCCAGGACATCGTCGCGGGGCGGGCGAGCGGGCAAGGGCAGGAGGCTGTTGGCCCGGTGCCGTTCCATCCACTGCCATATGCAGCTCGGCCGTCGCGTCCCGAGGGCAAGGCGCAGCCCCTGGCGGGCGGCATCGCCGGCGTGGGTGGCGATGTGAGCTCGCAGCTCGGTGGCGGCCAGGTTGGCCTGCTGGTCGTTGACGACGGCCAGCGCGCGGCGCATGGCCGACATAGCGCCCCTGCGGTCGCCCCGGGCCAGGCGCGCCACGCCCTCGGCTTCCCAGGCTGCCAAACGTCCGGCCGCCGTCCCCCGCCGGCGCTTCGAACCGGCGCGCTCCAGCTCGGCCGCGCCTGCCTGCACATTGCCGGCGGCCAACCACAACCGGCCGGCGACGGCATGAGCCATGACGGCCCGGTCGGAGAGGCCCAGCACGTCGAGTTGCGCCGCCGCCGCCGTGGCCAGGACGGCGAGGGGGCTATGGCCGTCGCCCTGAGCCAGCCCGGCCCGGGCAATGGCCGCCTCGGCCAGGGACTGCCAAACTCGCCGCTTTTGTCCCTCGAAGAGGTGGGTGGCCTCCTCGGCCGCCGCACGCGATGCCGGTGCGTCACCGTCCAACAACGCGATATCGGCCAGCAACACGAGCCCCTCGGCCAGATCTTGCTGGTTGCCGCCATCCCTGAGCTGGCCGATGGCCTCCTCTGCCACCTGACGGCTGTCCCGGAACAAGCCGGCGGCCAGGAGGGCGCGGGCCCGGCTGAGAGCTCTAGGCCCGGGGTCCACGCCAACCTCCCGGCAGCGGCGGTCCGCCTCCTCGAAGAGTGCCAGAGCCGTGGGGAGGTCCCCCTTGCGGGCGGCGGCAGTGCCACGGTTATGGCAAAAGCGGGCTGCTTCGGTGAGGTTGCCGACCTCGACCATCAGCCGCTCCGCGTGGGACATGTCGGCGTCCGCCAACGTGAACCGACCGTTGTGCATATGGAGCAGGCCGCGGTTGTTGCGCGCCCTCCCCTCGTGGACCTTGTCACCAATCCGGCGCAGCGCCGGGATTACCTGCTGGAACGCTCTCAATGCCTCCTCGTAGCGGCCGAGCATGGCGAGGACCGTCGCCCGCTCCGATGCGACCGCCACAGCCGCCGCGCCCGAGGCACCGGCGCCGTCAAGCGTGCTGATCGCTTCTTCACCCATTCCAGCCAACACGAGCGTCCCCGCCAGGCTGACGCGAGCTTCAGCGGCCAGGTTGAGGTCACCGGCCCGTTCAGCTGCCCGTACCGCCGCCTCCAGGTGAAGGAGCGCCTCGGGGATGCGCTGCCGAGAGCGGGCCGCCACCCCGAGTGCCCTGAGGGCCGTCGACTCGGCCGCCGGCAAGCCCGCCTTCGCCGCTTTGTCCCGTGCCTTAATGGCTAGGTGCTCGGCCCGGTCCGGTTCTTCGGTGGCCAAGCGCAGTGAGAGGTTCGAGAGCTCGGACGTCGTGCTCGAGAGTTCGGGCGTCGGGCCCGAAAGCCCGGTGGTCGGACTGAGGGTCATCAGCTACCTCGAGCAACTGGCACTGCGCTCTGCGAGATGATAGACGGAAGTCGTATTTCGTGGGAGCAATCTGACTCCCGTTTGTGACTTTCACCACAGGAGGCTTTATATGGCCGATGGCCCTGCACCGAAGAGCCACGCTCGGGCCCGCCACCTCCTCGAGAGGCGCCGGGACATATTGGTCCACCCGAGCAACGCTCTCACGGACGACTCAGCCAGCGCGCCTGTCGCCCACCATTACTACCGGCCGGGTGAGCTACTCGTCCGGAACGACGCAGGGCAGGCCGACGCCTTCGAACGGGTCGCTGACCAGTTCCGGCTGCGCTACCGCCGGCGGGAGGACTTTGGCCGCCCCAGGCTGAGCGGGAAGGACGCGGAGCTGCCGGGCCCGGTACCTGCGGCCGCGCACTACCACGTTTACAGCGACGAACCTCTCGAAGACACCCTGCGCCGTCTCGAGGACCACGCTCACGGGGAGTTCGAGGTGGCCCCGAACCACGTGCTGTTCGCTTTATGGGATCTGTGGGGGCTTAGCCCCTACGGCGACCCTCGGCCCCTCAAAAAGAACGAAAAGACGCGCCTTTCCGGGGACGGCGCCGGGGTGAGCGTAGCCGTTGTCGACAGCGGGGTCCCGCGCGGTTACGGGGTGAACCCGCTGCTGGAGACGGTCAAGACCTGGGAGTTCGAGGAGGAGCCGTGGGATTACGACGGCCCAACGCCCGTACTCAACGGCACACAGGGGCATGGTTCCTTTGTGGCCGGAGTCGTCCGGCAGGCGGCGCAGAACGCCATCCTGCACTCCTACCGGGTACTCGACACCGATGGAGTGACCGACGAGTGGTACCTGGGGCATCAGCTGGCGCTTGTCTTGGCCAGCGGGGCGAGGGTGGTCAACCTATCCCTCGGTACCACCACCCGAGCCGACCAGCGGCTCATCGGGTTGAGCGGCCTCGAGGCGGCGGCCAGGGGGGACGGGGCCGGCCCGGCGCCGGTCGTTGTCGCCGCCGCCGGCAACCTCGGCGACTCCCGTAAGTGCTACCCCGCCGCCGACGACTGGGCGATCGGGGTCGGGGCAGTCGAATTGACCGGGCCGGGCAAGAGCACACCCAAACCGGCGTCTTTTAGCAATCACGGGGATTGGGTCGACGTGTGCGCCGTAGGCGTGAACGTCCCCAGCTCGTTCGAGGCCAAGCCATACCGATTGTCCCCTTCTAAAGTCGAGCAGTTCAACGGCGAGGCCGCCTGGAGCGGGACGTCGTTTGCTACCGCCCACGTGAGCGGCAAAGTGGCCGAATTGCTCCAGACCGACCCCGGTCTCGACCGGCAGGGCGTATTGGCTGCCCTCAAAGGGCTTGGCGGTGCGACCCTGGTCGCCAACCTCGGGTGGTTCGTCCCGTGACGGTCGTCACCGAGGTGCCTGGCTATACTCACGCCATGGACGGCGCCCCTGGTGCCCTGGTGCGTCGGGTCGCGGCGGGCGACAACTCAGCGTGGGAGCCGCTCGTCGAGCGGTACAAGTCGTTGGTGTGGTCAGTCGTCCGGTCGTACCGCTTCAACGATGACGACGCCTCGGACGTCGTGCAGACCACCTGGCTGCGGCTCGTCGAGCACCTGGACCGCATCAGGGACCCGGACGCCGTAGGGACCTGGTTGGCCACCACCGCTCGCAACGAATGCCTGGCCCACCTCCGCCGGAAAGGCCGGCAAGGGGTCTCGCTCGAAGCCGTCCCCGAAGTGGCCGCCTCCGGCCCCAGCCCGGGCGAAAGGGTGCTCGCCCATGAGCGTGACGCCGAGCTGTGGTCGGCGCTCCACCACATATCGGACCGTTGCCGGCAGCTCTTGCGCATCCTGGCCAGCGACCCACCCCCTTCTTACCAGGAGGTAGGCGCCGCGCTGGGCGTGCCCGTCGGCAGCATTGGCCCCACCCGTGCCCGCTGCCTGCAGAAACTACGCGAGCGCATCGCCGCCAAGGCTCACCCCGACGACCTGCTGAGCTCGCCATGACTTACATGACCGGGCCCGGGAAAGGCGGCGGTTGGGGGGACGAACAGTTCCCGGGCAATGACGACGACGAGCAACTAATGGCCGAGCTGCGTCAAGCAGTGTCCAAGTTCGACGCCCCGCCCGCCCCCGTAACCGAGTTGACCATGGACTTACTGTCGTGGCGGGACCCTGATGCCGAACTGGCTGCGTTGATCGCCGACTCGCGTGAACTGGCCGGGGCCGTGCGAGGCGGCAAGGAAGAGGTACTGCTCCGCTTCGAGGCCGCGCCGTACGCCATTACCGTCGAAGCCAGCCCGGACGCCTCTGGGCGCTACCGGGTCATAGGCCAGGTGGAACCGGGGACGGCAGGCCGGGTCGACATCCGTCAGGGCGTCACCGGTCCCGGCCAGGCCGAGCTGTCCTTCGCCTGTGACGAATGGGGCCGGTTCGAGGCCTACCCGGTGGGGTCAGGCCCGATCAGCTTGCGCTTCACCCCTGACGAGGGTAACCCGGTCCGTACGACCTGGGTCGTGTTGTAGAAGTCTGTCAGGACCGCGGTAGCGGCTCGTCGGCTGCTGCCCGGCATCTGCCGGGCGGCGCCAGCCTGGAGCGCCACGGCTCAGCCATGCGGCGGTGGGGCCGGCCAACCTAAACCGAGCCGTGACCCCTCCGCCCGGGCGTCGAACGCCTCGCACCACGCTCGCGAGGCACGGCCTCGGTCCTCTCACGGGGAGGGAGACCATAATGAACCGATGAGCGACCCCTATCCCCCGCCGGCGGGACTGTTAGCAGACCTGGACAAATTGGCTTTCCCGGTGCTCTCCGAGCCGATGCTCGAGCGCCTACGAGCCATGGCCGAGCCGGAAGAAGTCGACGCCGGTGAGTTCCTCTACCGCGCCGGCGACGGCGGCTACGACTTCTACGTGGTCGACTCCGGCAAAGTCGAGATCGTCCGGGAGGAAGGTCATGATTTGCCGGAAGCGGTGATCGCGGAGCTGGCCTCCGGCCAGTTCCTGGGCGAACTGAACCTGCTGACCGGTCAACTGGCCTACCTGTCAGCCCGGGCCGCGACCACTTCACGCCTGTACCACATGCCGCGCTCGGCGTTCCGGCGTCTGATGGCAGAAGACGCTGAGCTGTCGGACGTCATCCTCGGCGCCTTCATGGCGCGGCGGGAAAAGCTCCGCCATGGCCCGGCGGCCAACAGCGTGGAGATCGTGGGTGACGAGATGTCGGTCTCCACGTTGGCCCTGCGCAACTGGGCCGCCCGTTTGCGCCTGCCTCACATATGGGTCGACGCCGAGTCAGGGCAGGGGCAAACCCTGCTGCGGCACCTCAACGCGTCGGCCAAAGACCTGCCGGTCGTCGTGACCCCGAGGGAGGTGCTCCGCCAGGCGACCCCGGGGCTCCTGGCCGAGGAGCTCGGGCTCGTGTACCACGAAGTGCCTGGGCAGGTTTTCGACCTGGTCGTCGTGGGCGGGGGGCCGGCCGGGCTGGCCGCCGCGGTCTACGGCGCCTCCGAAGGCCTTGACACCGTCTTGGTCGAGGCCTCGTCGGTCGGCGGGCAGGCCGGGTCCTCGTCGCGCATCGAGAACTACCTCGGTTTCCCCCGAGGCATTTCCGGTGGGGACCTGACCGCCAAGGCCCTGTTGCAAGCGGTGAAGTTCGGGGCGGAGGTCAACAGCCCGTGCGAGGCGTGCTCGCTGAAGACCGGCGACGGCCAACTCGTCGTGACACTGTCCACGGGGGCCGAGGTCCGGGCCCACGCCGTGATCGTGGCCAGCGGGGCGCGGTACCGGAAGCTTCCCATCGACCGGTGGGCGGAGTTCGAGGAGGCCGGCAGCATTTATTACGCCGCCACCGAACTGGAGGCGAAGGCGTGCCGGAATGCCGACGTGGCGGTCATCGGCGGCGCCAATTCCGCCGGCCAGGCGGCGTTGTTCCTGGCCGAGAAGGGGAGCCTGGTCCGGCTCATCGTCCGGGGCGACGACCTGGCCAAAGACATGTCGCGCTACCTCATCGACAGGGTCGTTTCCCACCCAAGGATCGAGGTCCGCCTCTCGAGCCAAGTCGTCGGCCTGGACGGAGGCAGGCGGCTCGAGAGGATAACCGTAGAAGACCGTTCCACGGCGGAGACGGCCGAGCTGGCCTGCCAGGGCCTGTTCTGCTTTATCGGCGCCGTCCCGTCAACCGGGTGGCTGGGCGGCGTCGAGCGGGACGAGGACGGTTTCGTCTACACGGGCGACGCGGTGCCTGAGGAAGCAGTGCACAGCGTGTTCGACGCGCTGGGCCGTCGTCCCTTCCCCTACGAGACAAGCGTCCCGGGGGTGTTCGCGGCCGGCGACGTCCGGCGGGGTTCTATCAAGCGGTGTGCCGCCGCCGTCGGCGAGGGAGCCAGCGCGGTGAGCTGGGCCCACCATGTGGTCGGCAAATAGCGCTGGGCTTCCGGGCCGGCCGCCGGCTTGCTGCGCGGTCCGGTCCAAAGCGGTTTCCTCAGAAAATGCCTCGTACCAGTCCACCGTCGACCGCAATTAGCTGGCCGGTGATGTAGGCGGCGGCGTCAGAGCAGAGAAAGGCGACCAGGCCGCCCAAATCACTGGGTTCGCCCACCCGGCCAAGTGGTACGGCTTTGGCCCCCTCCACTTTGACCACGTCGTCGACCGGCACCCCAAGTTCGCGTGCCTGCCCTCCGTAGAGACCCCGCAGCCGGTC
>JASHVH010000516.1 GCA_030039575.1 Acidimicrobiales bacterium
CTGCCGACTGAGCTAAGGGGGCGTTGCCGGCCAGCCGCCGGTTGCCCGCCCAATAGTAGTGGGGCCGGGCCATTCTCGCTCCCCGGCTGGCCCAGCACGGCCGGGACCACTGGGCCGGCGTAGAAGGCCTAAAAGGGCCACGATGGGTGGTCTGACCTGCGCCAGATGTGCGGGCCCGGACCAATTCTGGGGCTGAGAACGTGTACCGGGGCTGCAGAGGTAGCTGCAACAACGTTTTTCAGCCCCTGAAGGCCTCAGCCGCGTCCCGCCGCGCTCGGGCCGCACCCAGGGTCGCCCGACAGCCCGAAGCGCCAGGGGTACGCCGCCCCCAGGACGCCGGGCCCGGCAAACTTATCGGTTGTCCCGTCTCCCCTAGGCTGGCCCTGTGACTACCGCGCGTCCTGAGGGCTCATCGGACCACGTCTCATTGGCCGCCGGCGACCGTCCTTCCTTGGTCGGCCGCCAAACCCAGCCGGCCGTCAGGATCGAGCCGGCCCGCCCGGCCCACGCCGCCGGCATGCTCGCCATCTACAACCGGGAGGTCGAGTCAGGGACGGCGACGTTCGACATGAGCCCGAGGACGCTGGAGGAGCAACTCGAATGGCTGGCCCAGCACTCGGGTGCCCACCCCGCGGTGGCGGCCGTCACTGCCGACGACGCCGGCGAGGACGTCGTAGTCGGGTTCGGCTCGCTGTCGCCGTACCGCCCCCGGGCCGCCTACAGCACCACCGTCGAGGACTCCGTCTACGTGGCCGAAGGTTCGCAAGGGATGGGCATAGGGCGCGCCATCCTGGACGAACTGCTGCGCTTGGCCGACGCGCACGGGTTCCATGCCGTGATTGCTCGGGTGGGCGGGCAGAACGATGCCTCGGTGGCGTTGCACGCGGCGTGCGGGTTCGAGATGATCGGCACGGAGCGGGAGGTGGGACGGAAGTTCGGCCAGTGGCTGGACGTCGTGTGCATGGAGCGCCTCATCTAAGAGGCGCCCAGAGCAGAAAACCGGCGGCTAGCTGGCGGCCGAGAGGGCGGCCAGTTCCTCGTGCGACGGCGCGTCCGGGAGGCCTTTGCCGTCGAGGGTATGGACTCGGGCGAACCGGATACTGGACGACAGCCACACCCCGTCAGCTTCGAACAGGTCGTCCACGGTCAGATCCTGGCGGGACACGTCCCACCCGGCCGCCTCGGCCGCAGTGAACAGGCGGGCCACGCTGATGCTGTCCAGAATGCCCACCGATGCCGGCGGGCTCACGAGACGGCCGCCCTGGGAGACGACGACCGCCGATGTGGCACCCTCCCAGATGACGCCGTCGCTACCCACGAAGATGGCGTCGTCGGCACCCCTCGATTCGGCCCAGCGCTTGGCGGCCATATTGACGGCGTACGAGAGCGTCTTGGCCCCCAGCAAGAGCCAGGGTGCGTCCTGTCCCAACCCGCTCGGCATCCCCCGCGCCAGCGTTACCACCGCCACCCCGGCTTGGCGCTGGCGCATTACAGAGCCGCTCAGTTCCTGACCGAGGACGTAGGCGCATGGCGTGCCCTGGTCTTCGGGGCCGCGGGTGCAGACGAGGCGCATCGACCATTCCTCGTCCCCCTGCCACGCTCCTAGGGCCGCGGCCACCGCCGCCCTCCACGCGTCCGGCCCAGGCACCTCGAGCTGTACGTCCTGGGCGGACCGGGCCATACGAACCAAGTGGTCCTCGAAATGACGGGGCTGGCCGCCGATGACCAGGAAGCGCTCGAAGATGCCGTCCCCTCTCAAGATCCCCGCGTCGTCCGCTCGAAGCAGAGGGGAGCCGGGCGGGACCAGCACGGGGCCAACTGGATCCAGCCGCACCAGCACCGCCGCCGGCGGGCCTATAGGAGCTGAGGGCGTCACGTCCACCTAGAGGCTCCTTTCCACTGGTCGCAGGTTTGGGGTCGCAGGCTTGGGGCCTCCGACTGGGAAGGCTAGCCTCGAGCGTTGTGGAAGAGAGCCATGCGGAGTTGATGGCAGAACTTCGCCAGGACATGGACGATGTCGAGGCAGCCATGAAGCGCCTGGAAGAGGGCACCTACGGCCACTGCGAGGCTTGCGGCGCCCGCCTTCCGGCCGAACAGCTCGAGGCCGAGCCCGCGGCCAGGCGCTGTCCGGCCTGCCGCTGACGGATGGAGCTTTCGGACTTCCAGCACCTGATGGAGGCGACATACGGCCGCCGGGACTCAACGCGGGGCCGAGCGGCGACGGTGGCGTGGTTGGCCGAGGAGCTGGGTGAGCTGTCCCAGGCCGTCCGCAAGGGCTCCCGGGAGGAGCAGCTGCACGAGCTCGGCGACGTCCTGGCCTGGCTGGCTTCGCTGGCCAACCAGCTCGGGCTTTCGCTCGACGAAGCCGTCAAACGGTACGAGCACGGCTGTCCGAGCTGCGGGCAGGCACCGTGCGCCTGCCCTGCATGAACTAACCCGCCGGCGTGAACTGGCCCGCCGGCTTCAGGGACTGACGGCCCCCTGCTCAATGAGGGCTTCGGCGATTTGCACGGCGTTGAGTGCGGCGCCCTTACGGAGGTTGTCGCCCGAAACGAACATCGTCAGCCCCCGCCCGTCCGGCTCCGACTTGTCCTCCCGGACCCGGCCCACGAGGCAGTCGTCGATGCCGGCGGAGTCCAGCGGGGTGGGCATGTCCACAACCCGAACCCCGGCAGCCGAGCTCAAGATCTCGAGGGCGCGAGCCGGCGTCACCGGCTGGTCGAACCGGGCCAGCACGGACAGTGAATGCCCGGTGAACACCGGCACCCTGACGCAGGTCACGCTCACGGCCAGCTCCGGAATATGGAGGATCTTGCGGCTTTCGTCGCGCAATTTGTGTTCCTCGTCGGTCTCGTCGTCGACCAGGCGGCCGGCGACCGGGAGGATGTTGAAGGCGAGAGGCCCCGGGAATACTTGGTTTTCCGGGTATGGCAGGGCCGAGCCGTCGAACGTGAGCGCCGCCGCTTTCTCCCCCACCGCGTGGACCTGGGCGGCGAGCTCGTCGACCCCTTTCCGGCCGGCCCCCGACGCCGCCTGGTAAGTGGAGACCACGAGCCGCAGCAAGTTGGCTTCTTGATGCAACGGCTTGAGCACGGGCATGCAGACCATCGTGGTGCAGTTGGGGTTGGCGACGATCCCTTTGGGGATAAGCGAAAGATCCCCGCTATTAACCTCGGGCACGACGAGGGGGACTTCCGGGTCCATCCGCCATGCCCTCGAATTGTCGATAACGATGGCGCCGGAACCAGCCACGACGGGCGCCCATTCACGCGAGGCCGGCGCTCCCATACTGAAAAGGGCGATATCCATGCCGGTGTGGTCGGAAACAGCCACGTCCTCTACGGGGACACCGTCGAGCAGTTGTCCGGCTGAGCGCTCCGAAGCGAACAGCCGCAGACGGTCGACGGGCAGCCCCCGTTCTCGAATAACCTGGCGCATAACTCCGCCCACCTGACCGGTGGCACCGTAAACCCCGACAGAGAGGCCCATCAGTAGCCCCCCTCCCGGTCGAGGCCAAAGGCTTTGTGCAGAGCGGCTACCGCCCGGTCCGCCTCTCCGGCCCGGACCACGCAGGTGAGACGGATAGCCGAGGTCGAGATCATCTCGATATTGATCCCCTCCGTGGCCAGTACCTCGAACATCGTGGCCGAGACGCCCGGATGGGTCCTCATGCCCGCCCCGATTATGGAAACGGTGGCAATATCGGGGTCGGCGTAAATACCCGTCGCGCCTACTTCGTTTTGCAAGTCGCTCGCTATTTGTTTGGCTAATTCCAGGTCCTCGTGCGGCACCGTGAACGAAATGTCCGTAGTGCCGTGGAGCGAGACGTTCTGTTCGATCATGTCGACGTTTATGAGCTTGTCGGCCAGTGCCCTGAACAATTTCGCCGCGATCCCGGGCCGGTCAATTACGCCAGCTACGGTGACCTTCGCCTCAGACTGGTCGGCGACTACGGCCGAAACGATCGCCTGCTCCATCGCACTGCCTTCCTTTTCGATCCACGTCCCCGGCTCCCACGTGAAACTGGAGCGCACGTGCAGCCGCACGCCGTGGGCACGCGCAAATTCCACCGAACGCATCGTCGGCTTGGGGCAACCGGCGGCGTTCATCTCGAGCATCTCCTCGTAGCTCACCTTCGACAGCCGGTGGGCCGACGGCACCACCCTGGGGTCGGCGCTGAAGACGCCGGGCACGTCGGTGTACAGTTCGCAGGCGTCGGCACCAAGCGCCTTGGCCAGCGCCACCGCGGTCGTGTCCGAACCGCCCCGGCCCAGGAAGGTGACCTCCCGCTCGACCGATACCCCCTGGGCACCGCCCACCACGGGCACTCGGCCCGCGTCCAAAGCGGCCCGGATGCGGTCGGGGCGGACGTCGAGGATCTTCGCCTTGGTGTGCTCCCCGTTGGTCACCACCCCCGCCTGGCTACCCGTGAAGCTGTCTGCGGCCACGCCCAGGTCGTGGAGGGCCATGCACAGCAGCGACATCGCCTTACGTTCGCCGGCGGTGATGAGCATGTCCATTTCCCGCCCCGGCCTCGTGCGCGATACCTTGCCGGCGATCTCCATAAGGTCGTCCGTCTCGTGGCCCATGGCCGAGACGACCACGACCGGCTGGTCGCCGCGGCGCTGCACGCGGGCGACGTAGTCGGCCACGTTGCGCATCCTTTCGGCGTCAGCTACCGAGGACCCGCCGAACTTCTGGACCAGCACAGCCACGGCTCCGAGGGTACCAGGTGCCTTCGGCCGGCCAGCTTAAGGGTAACCACTCCGCGTTCACGTCGACCGCGACCCGTGGCGCGCTGAATTCGACTACGCTGCGCCGCCGTGCCGTCGGATAAACGTGTGCGTCAACAAGCCAACAAGCACCGCATGGACCAGCTGCGCCGGGAGCAGGTGCAGCGGCGCCGCAGGCAGCGGTTCTTCCTGTTCGGCGGGGTGGCCGCGGTGGCGATTGCCCTGATCGCGGTGCTGACGGCCGTCCTGTCGGGGGGCGGGGGTAAGACGGCGGCAGGGACGACGACCAGTTCGGCCTCCACGACCGCGACGACCGCCCCCACGACAACCACGGCGCCGCCGGTTTCCGTACCTCTCATCAGCGCCCCGGCCCATGTCGGCTGCCCGAACCTGACCAACGAGCCGAAGCACTACACGCACTTCTCCACGGCGCCGCCGATGTGCATCAACCCGGCCAAGGACTACACGGCCAGCATGGTCACCGACGCCGGGACGATCACGATCAAGCTGCTGGCGGCCGAGAACCCGACCACCGTCAATAACTTCGTGTTCCTGGCGGGCTACCACTTCTTCAACGGCACCGCCTTCCACCGGGTGTGCATCGCCTTCGTCAACCAGGGCGGCGACCCGACCGGGACCGGGACCGGTGGCCCCGGGTACTCCTTCAATGGCGGGGCGCCCAAGAGCACGGACGTTTATACGGCGGGTGCGCTGGCCATGGCCAACTCCGGGAGCCCGAGCAGCGACGGGAGCCAGTTCTTCTTCGTGGTCGGCAACGGCGGTAAGGAGCTGACAGCCAACTACAGCTACTTCGGCCAGGTGACGGGGGGCATGAGCGTCGTCAACAAGATCAACGACGACGGCAGCTCGGCGGCAGCCACCGGCGGCAATTGCCCGCCGAAGGTTGTCCACAAGATCGTCAAGGTCACGATCACCGAGTCTTGACACCGTTCAACCGATGGCGATGAGCGCAGCCAGGAAGGCGGCGTAAGCACCGAGGAGGAGGCCTCCGGCACCACGGCTCAGGCCCCGGCCCTTATAGGCGAGCGCGATCACGAAGACGGTCATGGCCAGGTAGAAGGCGCCCGCGAACACGGTCCCGCCGCCGAGGTGGGACACCACAAAGCCGCCGATCACGGCCGGCAGGGCCAAACCGCCGACGACGTTCACCGTATTGCTGTTCATGGCCACGGACAGCGTGGCGGCACCTTTGCCCACCCGGGCCAGATAGACGGCTGCCACCGCGTTGGGCAGGCTGGTCACGCCGGCCAGCACTACGCCGCCGATGACGACCTGCGGCAACCCGAGGGCGGTCCCGCCCACGGACGCCGAGTGCTCCATCAATACGCTTGCACCGATAACGACCAGCACGGCCACGCCGGCGGTGGCGGCGGCCAGGCCGGTGGTCGCCCTCCACATAGGCCGGTAGGCGTCTTTGGTCTCCTCCACCTCTTCGCGCAAGGCCCCGCCCAGCCACTGCTTCCACCCCACGGGGAGCGGCAGGCGTTCGCTGGGCACGGCGGCGATCACGACGTAAGGCACGAAGAACGCCAGTGTCAGTACCAGCGCCGGCACCGGGGCGACGGCACCGCTCACTGTCGCGAAGCCGGCGACGGCCACCCCGATGGCGACGGTCCCCTCCATCACGACGACCTTCTGGTGGAACGTCACCCGGTTCGCCAGGAACGGCCCCAACCCCAGGAGGGCCGCGATGTTGAACACGTTCGAACCGAACAGCACCCCGAGGCCGAGGGCGTGCCGGCCTGACAGGAGCGCCGTGACGGTGCTGGTCAGTTCCGGCCCGTCCGCCGCAACGGCTGCCACCAGGCCGAGCAGGACCTGCGGGGCACCGAATTCGGTCCCCAGGCGCTCCAGGGCCTTGACCAGCTGGTCGCTGGCAATGAGGCTGACGACAGCGGAGGCCAGGAAAACCGGGACTACCCAGGCGGGCAAAACACGTGCCTTAGCTTCCCGCCGGGCTAAGAGGTGGGGGCGACATCAGCCGCCGCCGGGCCGGAGGGCGCCGGTGGTCCCGGCGCTTCTGACCCGAGGGCGTCCAGGCCCATCCGCCGGCCGTCCAGCCAGATGGTCACCTCGCCCTGGCCGGCCTGGCGCCATTGCCCGTCCGAACCGCGCAACAGGGCCGTCCGCTCGTCGATGGCCGCGATCCGCAAGCCCCCTGAGGCGAGCCGGACAGTCCGGTGTGTTTTTTCCTCCGGCCAGTTGTTGGCATGAGGCAGGACGGCGAGTTGTGGGAGCAGGCCGAGCCCAAGTGTGAGCGCCCCCCCTCTCGGGTCGACCATGGCGTCCCCGAGCACCATGGCCCCGGCCGAGGACCCGGCCAGCACGGCCCCGTTCGTCCACGCTTCGACCAGTGCGTCCCAGACCGCCGATGCCTTCAGGACGGACCGCAGGTGGAGCACGGAACCGCCGGCAATGTAGACGAAGCGTGCCGCCCGGACGGTCCCGGCGTTCGCTTTGTCTTCGGCGTCGCCATGGCGCAGCACCATGCACGCCTTGACCGAAGCCCCCAACTCGGAAAAATAAGAAGCCGCCGTCTCCACCGCCCGCTCCGGGTGCCAATAGGCCGCAGCCGTCGGGAGGACCAGGATCTCGCGTGTGCCGGATGCCTGGAGCAGTTCCTTGTCGAAGCTCTCGCAGCCTGCCGTCCACTCTGAACCGCCGACCAAGGCGAGCTCACCGGGGTGCCCGTGACCCCGCTCGAAGCGCTCAGCCCCTGGTGAGGAGGACAATGTGGGGTTCAGGTGGTTGGTCATGGCTACGAACGAGCACTGAGAGCCGCGGGGACAGTATTGCACGACCGCCCGGCGCTCTGGACGGACCACCTCACCGGCTAGTAAGAACTAGTCAGGATGTCCGCGCCAAATGATGCAAGAAGGCCATAGCGCGGCTATCCGCCCCCCTCGTACCTTTGAGGGAGTTTCGAATTCTCAGGAGGTCACCCGCCCATGACCGAGCAACAACAGGCTGACTCTTTGCTCACGCCTGCTGAAGTAGCGTCGCTCTTCCGGGTCAACCCAAAAACGGTCACTCGTTGGGCCCGCGCCGGCAAGATCACCGCCATCCGCACGCTGGGAGGGCATCGCCGCTTCCGCGCTACGGAAATCCGTCGCTGCTTGGACCAGGTCGAGCTCGACCACTGACCCCGCCGCCATCGCGCGAGCGGGCTAACAAGTGGCGGACATTGGACGGGCCGGCGCCCGGTCGCTCCGGCTGGTGCCAGTTGGCGGTTCGGTAGCTAGCGCGCGGCCCAGCGCCCGCAACTAGTGGAGAGACTGTCGAAGCCCAAACCGGCCGGTCCAGGACCAGCCTGCGGGATACCAGCCCTCCCCCCGCTGGCGTGTCCCAGTCCTGGTGGCGCCAGTTTTGGAGGTGCCAGTTTTGGAGGCGCCAGTCTTGGAGGCGCCAGTTTTGGAGGCGCCAGTTTTGGAGCGCGGATCTTGAAGGCGCAGACTTGGCGGCCCCAGGGTTGGGGGGCCCGACCTCTATGGCCTCAGGCTTGAAGGCCTCGGTCTCGAAGGAGCCACCACTTAAAGGATTGCCCCTGGCCCGGTCCGAGCCAGGGGCAATGGTGGTCGGAGCCGGCGTCGATCCGGCGACCTCGCACTTTTCAGGCGCGCGCTCTACCGACTGA
>JASHVH010000517.1 GCA_030039575.1 Acidimicrobiales bacterium
GAGGTGCCCGGGCCTTCGGCTGGAACGACGAGTTCCTCGCAGGGGCTTCAGCTGAGCCTCGCCCCAGGGTGACTTTCGAGATCGAACCTGAGGAAGGCAACAAAGTCCGCCTCACCGTGGTCCACGACGGGTTCGAGGAAAGCCGCGCCACGCTGGAGGCAATTAGCGACGGCTGGCCCCGGGGGTGCTTTCCCACCCGAAGACCATGCTGGAGACGGGCGAGGCGACCAACTAGCCCGGCGGCGCCGGGAACTGCCGCTCGCGGGCTCGACGCGCTGTGGGGCATGTACCAGTGGCTCGACCGCGCGCCGAGTGGGCGCAACGAGGCAGGGATGTGGTCCCGTCGCCACGACGAGTACGCCGAGGACTGACTGACGGTGCCGCCCCTGGTTGGTACGGCCACATCATGCTTCGACGGCCACCCGCCGGCCGCTCCGGCTCGACTCGAGGGCGGCGACGACCATGGCAAAGCTTTTTATGTTGTCGTGGCACTCAGTCATGGGCTTTTCACCCGTCCGCAATGCCTTCACAAAGTCTGCCAGCGTCCCCGAAATGCCGTCGCCGCTGATAGTCGCCGGCGCAGCCTCGATGTGCTCGCCCCCCGCCCCATTTGCCCCGGGCCGGAGCACCTCGGCCACCGGGTTGCCACCGCCGTCCCATGTCGCGCTGCCAAGCGGGCCGATGGCCCGCCAAGAGGAGTCCCAAGAAGTCTCGAGCCCTGGGGCACACCAACTGCCCTGATAGCTGAAGCGGGCCCCGCCTGTGAACTCGAACTCCGCCACCGCCGACGCCGCCCCCCGGTACCAGCTCCACTCGGGGTTGAACTCACTGCACAACACGCTGACCGGGTCGGCACCGCTGACATAGCGAGCGGCGTCAAAGGTGTGAATGGCCATGTCCACCAGCAGCGGGCTGCCCATCTCCTCTCTGAAGCCCCCGAAGTGGGGAGCGCGGTAAAACTCGGCGTTCAATTGGCCGACGCCGCCGAGATGTTCGGAGATCAGATCTTTGAAGGCGGCCAACCTGGTGTTGTACCTGCGGTTCTGGCTCACTACGAACAGTGTCGACGAGCGTTCGGAAAACATCACGAGGTCGCGCGCCTCCTCGAACGTGGCCGCCATCGGCTTTTCCCCCAGAACGGGCACCCCCTGGTCCAAGCAATGACGCGTGATCTCGTAATGCGCGTCGGGGACGGCGGCGTCCACGACAAAGTCGGGCCGGTTGTGTAGAAGAGCACCTTCGAAGTGCTCCTCGATGGCGACATCCGAAAGGCCCACCGCTTTAATACCGTCGGCCACCCGTTCGGTTAAAAGGTCAACCCAGCTCACGAGTCGGACGTCCGGGTTGGCCGCCAACGCCCGCGCCCACGCCCTGCCCATCCCCCCTGCGCCCACAAGAACGGCTTGCAGGTCGCTCACGAGGCCGGTTCGGCGTGGGGCTGAACGACGTTCACTCAGGAGACGGTAACGGAAGATGCGCTGAAACGGGCCTCGACGATGGCCGTGAGCTCCTGGGGGACCGGGTCAAGCGAGGGAGGTTCCCAATCTTCGCCCGGCCTTCCGGCACTGGCCAATACCCTCGACGCCGCCCGCAGCGCCGGGGCCCCGGGACCACTTCCCCCGAGCAGGCCGCTGTCCGCGAGATGCTCCACCCCCGTCAAGGTGCTACCAAGGGCGCGAGCGTAGTCCCGTCCCTTTTGCAGAGCTGCCTCAATGGCAGCCGCACGGACGGCCGCCCACGCAGGGTTGTCGTCGTCGACGTGCCAGCCCACCCCGTCAACGTAGAAGCCCTCTTGTTGCGCGAAAACGGCGCCAAGTCCGTCGAGCAGCCCGAAATCACGGACAGCAATGTTCAGGTTCACAGATGCTACGACCCGGCCCGTCGGCTCCAGACGGCCGGTCTGGGGGTCGTGCTCCCTTTCTACGTGGGTCGTCACCGAGTGCGCCGACCACGTGAGTGCCGCCCGCGCCGTCGTGACGGTGAGCGGTACGCCGCCCAGCGTGGCGAGCCTGTGGGTGAGCTCTCCGAGCAGGGCGGCGGCCGCCCTCACCGCGTCGGGCTTGGTCGTCTGCGTAACCATCACCCGGCCGCCGATTTCCGCCTTGTCGGGAGGTACTGTCCGGCGCGCCTCACCTCGTACCGACAATTGGAGAGGACCGTTGCCGGTCAACACCAATCCCAGGTCATGGCGGACGTCTGGCGCCCGCCACCGGCAACAGGCCCTCCGCGGCGCCAATGTCCGGGGGAGCTCACGCCTCCATTCTCTCAGAGGAGGAGCCGGGACGGGGCCTTCGCAGGAGCCTGCCGGAGAACCCGGGTGAGGTACAACTATTCCTTCATCAGTCTCCTCGGTAGGGTCTCGGATGTGAACACGTATTCGTTCGATAGAGCGGCCGGCTTTTACGACGCCACCCGGGGCTTGCCGGACGACGTCCGGGACGCGGTCGCAGACGCGTTGGCGGCCGAGTTGAAGGAACGGGGCACCTGCCTCGAGATCGGCGTCGGCACCGGGCGCATTGCCCTCCCCCTGCACGAGCGAGGGGTTCAACTCGTCGGGGCCGACATCGCCCCCGCCATGCTCGAGCGGCTGGTGAGCAACGCCGGCGGCCGGCGGCCTTTCCCATTGCTGTTAGCCGATGCCACCCGCCTGCCGGTCGTGGCCGGGTCGGTTGGCGCCGTGCTGGCCAGCCATGTCCTCCACCTGCTGGCTAACTGGCAAGGCGCAGTCGACGAAGCCGTTCGGGTGCTCCGCAAGGGCGGAGCGTTGTTCGTCGACTTTGGCGGTGGGGTCGCAGCCCCGTGGAGCGAGCCAACCGAGCAAGTGATGCACCGGCTGGGCGTTTCGACGGAGCGGCCCGGGACGCGCCGCCCCGCCGACGTCGCCAACTACCTCGGCGACCGCGCCCAGGTCCGGACTTTGCCACCGGTGTCCATGACCGTAGAGCGGACTTTGGGCCAGGACGTCGACGAATGGCAGCGACAGGTGCACGCCTGGACGTGGCGCTACTCTCCAGAAAGAATGCACGAAGTTTGCGTGGAGGTACGGGCGTGGGCGGCAGCGGAGGGCTGGCCGCTCGACCGGCCGGTGGCGCTGGAACGTACCATCCAATGCTGGGTTTTCCAAATAGGCCAATAGCATTTTTCGGGGGTTCCACCGGGCCGGGCCAGCTTATAGACTTTGTCGCGTGCACAAGCCGGCCGGACGCGACTTACCGAGATCCCCCCGGCGTCCAGACCGTGATTATCTCTTCGCCGTAACGGCAATTGTCGCTGTGCTCCTCGCCGGCCAAAACGCGCTTTCGGCGCCAGCGCCGGCCGACAGCCTTTCACCATCCCGGGCGGCCGCCGGCGCCTTTTACTGCACAAACCCGCAGCGGACCTCGACCGTCGAGGGCAACCCCCACATCGCCTCAGTGCCTACGCTCGAGTCGGTCGTCCTCGTGCCGGCCGCGGGAGGCTTGAACGTCTCGTTCAAGTTGCGAACACCGCTCGTGCTGGCGCCAGAAGGCGTGTACATAGCTTGGACGGTCTACGTTTACCGGCACCGCAGTGATGCTTCGAACTTCGAGCGCGGAATAGAACTGCAATTCCAGGACAGGGGCAAGGGCTGGGAACCCACGGGTTGGGCCATCGTGGCCTCGACGTACACTGCCCAGATGCCAATCGTGGGCGATGTCCACACCAACAAGGCGCGTGACCAACTGACTGTCTATTTCCCGTCGGGCGTCGTCGACCTCAGCCTGCCGTTTTTTTGGTTTGCCAGTCAGGAGGAGTTCAGGGCCTACCTGCCTGAGGCCAATAAGGCCGCTCCGCAAAACTGGAGCGTAAACGGGCAGATTTACACGGATTGCCCGGCAGGTGTCCGTCAGGGCCCCAATAGCGCCCCGTACGCCGCCAAGCTGCTGACGGCCGCTCGCTGAGGTCTCAGGCCCAGTCTGGTTACAGTGTTTGTTCTTTGGCGAAATCAACCAGGTCCGATATGTAACCGAAGGCCAGTGCCGTGACGGTGTCGGCCGCACCGTAATAGATGGCCAGACGCCCCGTAGCCTCGTCGCAGAGCATGGCGCAGGGGAACACCACGTTGGGGACGTCGCCTACGCACTCGTAACCTGTCCGGGGCGACAGTACGTACGGGGCCGAACGGGCGACCACCTTCCAGGGCTCATCGATGTCGAGCAGCGCCACCCCCGCACTGTACACGAACCCGTTACAGGACGTCAGGACGCCGTGGTAGATGAGCAGCCACCCCTCTGATGTTTCGATCGGGACTGGCCCGCTTCCGATCTTGGTCGATTGCCAGCTGTTCGTCACCGGCCCCATAACGTGCCGGTGCCGGCCCCAAAAGCACAGGTCCGGGCTTTCACTGTAGAAGATGTCCCCGAAGGGCGTATGCCCGTTGTCCGATGGCCGCGACAGCATGGCAAAACGGCCATCTATCTTGCGGGGGAAGAGGACGCCATTGCGGTTGTAGGGCAAATAGGCGTTTTCTGTTTGGTGGAAGTGGCGGAAATCGTCACTCCAGGCCACCCCGATAGTCGGCCCGTGGTACCAGTTGCACCACGTCACGTAGTAGCGGTCGTCGATCCTGACGACCCTGGGGTCGTAGCCGTACACAAACTTACCGATCTCGCGGTCATCGGAAATGAACTCGAGGGGCTCGTGGGCGATATCCCAATCGACCCCGTCGGCGGAGAACCCCACGTGCAACTCCATGCGCCGGGTCCAGTCGTCGCAACGGAACACGCCGGCAAACCCGTCTTCGAAAGGGACTACGGCGCTGTTGAAGATGCTGTTGGACGTCGGTATCAAGTCCCTCGGTATTACAGGGTTGGCCGAATAGCGCCAAAGCGGCCCAGACACGCCGGACGGGCGGTCCTCCCATGGCATGTTGGGCAGTTCTGATTGACCGAATACCTTTATTGCAGTCACTGTTCCTCCGCTTATGCTTCGTGCTCAACGGCTACGAAGTGGCCTTCTTCGCACTCCACTAACTCCGGAGGAGGCTGGACCGCGAGAGTGTCGGGTTTGGGGCCGCCGCGCTGGAAGCGCCGTTGCCACGGTTGGTCGGGCATGTCCATCAGGCTGGGCCGCGCTCCCGGCCCGCCCGGGAGTTCGTTGGGGCCGGCACCCGGGTGGACCGAGTTCCTGGGGTACCGCCGGCTGTAAGAGTCGTTCCGGGGTGCTTTGACGCCTTCCCGTCCCTCAGGGCTCGCCTGGCCCGGGCCAGGGACAGCCGGTCCCCCGTGGCCGGCCGAGCCGTTGACCGCACCGGCCATCACTGGTTCGGCCATCACTGGTTCGGCCATCACTGGTCCGGCCACGCTCATGTGGTCCCACTTCTGGTGCAGTTGCGGCACCGCGGTCAGCAGCCCTCTGGTGTACGAGTGCTGCGGGTTGCCGAAGACCTTGGGAGTTGGCCCCATTTCCAGGACGACGCCCTCCCGCAATATCACGGTCCTGTCGCTTATGTAGTTGCCCAGCGAGAGGTCATGAGTTATGAAGAGGATGCCGAGGCCACGTTTTTTCAACGCCACCAACATGTTCAGCACGTCAACGCGCGTGGAGGCATCGAGCATGCTGATGATCTCGTCGGC
>JASHVH010000041.1 GCA_030039575.1 Acidimicrobiales bacterium
TTGAGGAGGCGCTGGAAGTTGTGGCCGCCACCGACGTATTGCTGTCCGCCGTGGGTGCGCGCTGAACGAGATCTGAAGCCTCCCCCTCGGCCAGCCAGTCGTCGAGCAACTGGCGCAGCGTCGCTTGCTCACCGGTCCCGCGGTGCTTGTCTTGGGCCACCCCGGGCCCACTAGCTGGGCGAGGCTCCTGCAAGCACGCTATTACCTGATCGACATTCTGTGCCAGGGGTGGACACGATCAGGCCTCCAGGTCCTCGGGCCCTTTCTCGGGCCTCTGCATCACCAGTGCAAAAGTTGCCCGATGCAGGTGCAGTACCCATATGTGACATCGGTTCTGGGCTCCCTCGTCCTCGTCAAGGGCTGACTACTGCGGCGGGGGTGCCAGCTACGGCGCCTCGCGCACTAAAGACCTTACGGCGTGAAAGCGCCAGCCAGACCTGGGCTTACGCCCACGGGAGCACGATCGTTCTGACTACGTTCAACCACTGGCCCTCCTTTTCTCCGAAGCCACCGATTAGGGGGATTTGAGCCCGCATTTACCGCGCGTGAGCCGACCACAGCGCTGGCTATAGCTGCGGTGTTCGCTGGTGCTACCCTCGGGGGGGACGGACCTCGATCGACCCGTACGTCGCCGCGGGTATCTGGGCCGCCCACTCAAGGGCCTCGCCGAGACCGGCGCAGTCGATGAGGAAGTAGGCGATCGGCGCGGGGCTTTCGGTTGCCATCCGCTCGCCGTTCGGCGGCCCGTCAACGACCGTCGACCTCCCATCGGTGACCCGGACGGTTTTCGAGTCCGTCTCCGGTGCGAACTGGCCGGTGTCCACCAACACGCCCGCCTCCTGCATCGCCTGTCGCAGGGCACCGTACTGAGCGAGCACGTCCGGGCTGGGAGCGAGGCCGCGGTCAAGATAAGCGAGGCACATGTACTTCATCGGCTTGATGTCCTTTCTTGGCGGTCAGCGAGGCGCATAGGTGAGAATGACTGAACCGTTCTCGAGCCTCTGTTCTCCGGTGAGCCTCAGGTGTAGCGCTGTCGTGTCCACGTCTTCGAACAGCCGCTGGCCTGCGCGGGCCACTACCGGTCTGATCCAGAAGCGGAACTCATCGATCAGCTGGTCTCGCACGAGCGTGTCGTCGAAGCGGCTGTTGCCGTACTTGATGAGGTCTTTGCCTGGCTGGTCCTTCAGTCGAGCAATTGTCTCAGATGGGTCTGGCCCGAGGAGGGCGGCATTCCAGGTGGTGTCGGTCAGTGAGCGAGAGGCGACGTACTTGGGCATGGCATTGATGAGCTCGATGTAGGGATTGCCGACGACATGACCCCAGTTCGCGAAGAACTTCTCGTACGTCACCCGGCCCATGACGAACGCGTCGTAGTTTCCCAACTGCTCCATGGAGTAGGCAGCGTCCTCGTCGTCGAAGTCGGCCCACTGTTCGGGTTCTCCAGTGACGCCGTCCAGCGAGACCAGGGCCGTTTCGATCAGTTTGCGCACTTACCGTTGTCCGTTCCGTAGCTTGATCTTGTGACCGGGACCGGGAAGCTCCTGTGTTCCGTCGAGCGGGGTTCCACGCCCTGGTCTTGGAACGGAACGCTCTGAATCGCGCGGTCCCAGGTCGAGCGCTGGTAGCACATCAATGCCGTCAGCACGACGAGGCCGACCGCCACGCCGCAAGACAGCGCCCCGGCCAGCGAGAAGGAGCTAACCGCAATAGCAGCTGACGATCCAGCGAGCACGGCGGCGATGACGCCGACCATTCCGGCGACGGTCCGAAAGACCGGCCATCCACCGCCGTGGAGCCCCTGGATGGCCAATCGCTTGTCTGGCGGAACGCTGGCCAGGTACGGGGTGAGCTCGGGCGCGTTGTCGAAGTAGTAGGCCCGGAGCCGAGCGATGCGGACTGCGTATCCGTAGTCCTCGACCCCGGACTGAAGTGCTCGCTGGAAGGTGATGAGCCCGACGAAGGTGAGCGTCGGAAGGAGCACTAGCCCGAAAGCGTAAAACGCCGGTCCAACCTTCGTAGCCGTGGCCACCAATCCGAGAGCCACCAACCCGCCCGACACCGAAGTCAGGAACATGGTGGCCCGACCGATCGACTCGGTCGTCGTGGTCGAACGGGCACCCTGAAGCGTGGAGTGCTCGGTGGTCAAGAAGGAGATTGCCGCCGATGAAGGATCGGGTGGATCCGGCCACCTCGTCTCCCATGCACGGTCTGCTCCCTGTCTCGGGGCTTGCGGCTCTCGGACGTTTATGACCTGCTCTGCCTTGGCGATCGGTGGGCCCGGTCGGTCGAAGCTCATGGCGCTCATGCGCCGCTCATTCCTTGAGCGAGGCCTGCTAACTGCCGCTCAAGCGCCTTGACGGCGCCGCCGCGCCAGCTCTCGGCCATTGCCTGAGACATGGGGTCCGGGAAGATCTCCTCCTCTTCTCTGTCGAGTCCGTCGAAGATGGCTCGCGCGACGGAATCTGGGGAGGCCTTCGGTACTTCCACGGTTCGGGTCATGTCGGTGTCGACCATTCCGGTCATGACCGCGTGAACGCTTACATCCTGTCCGGCCAGGAGAGCGCGCAGCGATTGTGTCAGGCTGAACGCGGCGGCCTTCGAAACGGAGTAGGCCGGGATCGCTGGCAACGGCGCGAAAGAGTTGAGGGACAAGATGTTGACGATGGCTCCGCGGGATCGAGTCAGTAAGGGCAGGAATGCCTGGCACATGCCGTAGGTGCCGAACAGGTTGACGGCGAGGTGCTGATCGAGCATGGCACGGTCGCTCAGGTTGTCGTAAGCCGCGATGCCGGCGTTGTTGATCAGAATGTCGAGAGATTCGACGTTGCGAGCAGCCTCAAGGATCTGCGCCTCGCTGGTCACGTCCAAGGTCAGCGGCGTGACGCGCACGTCAGGTTGGGTGAGGGGAACACGCGTGCCTGCGTAGACCCGCTTCGCGCCTCTGCGGAGCGCTTCCTCCACGAGCGCCTGCCCAATGCCGCGGTTGGCTCCGGTAACGAGGATCGTCTTGTCTGCGATGGTCATCTCTGTTTCTCCGTTCGTGTGATTGTCTGATCTAGAGGCGTTGACTGGCTCTTCTGGAAGCAAAAACACCATCAGGGCGCGAGATTCGTCGCTCAATTCCAATCGGACCGGTGTAAGCCAACCGGTGACGACGATCTCGCCGGAGGACGGCCGCGCGGCGCCGAGCAGACTGCCACCACGGTCGAGGGCGCAGCCCGGCTGGGCCCGGACGCTGCGAGTGAGCCGGGTAAAGACGCGTTAGAACCGACGAAATGGGCGAGCTGGCGAGTGGTAGCGAGCGCGGTGGTGGTCTCTTTGTGCCAGCTAAGGTCGGGTCGAAGTCGGGGTGTTCCCGGCGCTTTTTCCATCGGTCTCCACCAATACACCAGGCAAATACGGCACTTCAACGAGCCCCAGGTTCCCCGCAGGTGCCCGCGGTGCCCCGTGGGAACTTGAGGCACGGGGCGATCCCCGGCGGGTATCAGTCGCTGCGTCGGCTCCATTCTTTTCGGGCCGCCTCGACCTGGGACCAGTTATGGTCGACCCATCGTTCAAGGGCGACGAGAGGCTCGGCGAGGGATCGGCCGAGGTCGGTGAGCTCGTAGAGGGTCGATGTCTCGACCCGGCCATGATCGAGATGTCTTATCACGAGGCCATCGCACTCGGCTCGGCGAAGGGTTTCGGTCAAGACCTTGTGCGAGACCCGACCGAGGGCCTCGTCTAGGTCCTGATAACGACGGCCTCCGCCAGCGAGTCGGGCAAGGATTGTGAGAGTCCATCGCCCAGAGACAAGCTGTACAGCCTTCGCGGCTGACGTCCAGATGTCACGGCCGGCCAACGAAGGCTCGCAGCAGGGATCCATCAGGACTAGATCCTGGGACGGGCATTGATCATCGGGTTTTGGCCTTCTGCAGCGGCAGCGAGGGCACAGGCCTCGTGCCGTCGCCGGCTGATGTCTTCTTGTTGCGTTTCGCCGGCCACCAGATGGTCTCTTTCATGGCGAGAAATGCGGCGGGGACGAGGACGGTGCGGACAAGGAGAGTGTCGAGCAGGACGCCGATTGCGATGGCGATGCCAACTTCGGTGATGTCCACTTGGGGGTTTTGGGTGAGGGCGAGGAAGGTACCGGCGAGGACGACGCCGGCAGCGGTGATAACTCCTCCTGTGACGGTGAGCCCGCGCAGCGTTCCCCGCGTGGTGCCTGACGTCCTGGCCTCTTCCCGGATCCGGGCGGTGAGGAAGATGTTGTAGTCGACCCCCAGAGCAATGAGGAAGATGAAGATGTAGAGCGGCAGTTCGGCGTTAACGCCGGAGTAGCCGAAAACGTGGCGCCACAGCAGGTTCGACAGCCCGAAGGAGGCGGCGAAGCTGAGGGCAGTGGTCGCCACTAGAAGGAGAGGAGCGACGATCGCTTGTAGGAGAACGGCGATAACGACGAGGATGACGATCAGGACGAGCGGGATGAGCACGACGGTGTCGCGGGTCGCGGCTTGGGTGAGGTCGTAGCTGATCCCCGGGTTCCCTCCGACGAGCGATCCGGGGGCCGTCAGGGAGAGCTGGTGGCGCAGGTCCTTGACGGTGTTGCCCGCTTGGGTGCTGTAGGGGTTGATAGCCAGGGTGACCGAGTAGCTGGCGTAGCCCTCCACCCGCACTTGGGGCGAAATCGTCGCGACGCCTGGGGTCCCCCGGGTCGTGTTGACGGCAGCGGTGGCCTCACGTGGCGGGACGAGGAGGACGACTGGGTCCAGGGCACCCGGCCCGAAGTGCTCGGCCACCAGTTGGGCGCCGGTGACGCTCTGAGGGTTGCCTTTCAGGTTGGCGATCGGACTGTTGTCGATGTGGAACACGCCGAGGCCGAGGCAGCAAGCAGTGAGGACGACGACGCCCCCCAAGACGACTGGACCCGGCCGACGGGCGATTCGGGTGCCGACGGCCGACCACACTCGCGAGTCCTCATCGGTGGCGGCGGGGTTTGGGGTGAAGGGCCAGAAGGCCCGCCGGCCGAGTACGAGCAGGAGGGCGGGCAGGAACGAGGTTTGGGCGAGTAGCGCGGCGACGATGGAGATCGCACCGACCGGGCCGAGCCCGTGGAGCGAAGCGGACTCGGCTGCGAGCAAGCACAGCATGGCGCCGACGACGGTGGCGGCGGAGGCGGCCAGGGTCGGGAGGATGGCCCGCATCGTCGCGGCCATGGCGTCGTCGACTACCAGGTGGTGGCGCAGTTCTTCTCGGTAGCGATGGGTGAGCAAGAGGGCGTAGTCGCTGGCGGCGCCAAAGACGAGCACGATGAGTATGGAGCTGGACAGTGGGCTGACAGTGAGCCCGGCGTTGGCCAGGCCGTGGGCGGCGGCTTGGGCGACGATGATCGCGCCGAGCGCGCCGAGTACCGGAAGGAGCCAGAGCAGCGCGCTGCGGTAGACGAACAGCAAGATGAGCACCACGATGATCAACGCGCTAAGGAGGAGCCGGGTCTGGCTGCCCTGTCCCGTGTCGGCGTTCTCCGCCGCCGATCCCGTCACTGCGCCCTGAAGGCCATTACCGGGGGTCTTCGCTGCGGTCTGGACAGCGTTACGGATGGCCTTTACGGCGGCGGTGTCGATGCTGGTGGCGTCGTCGGCCTGCGAAGCGACGGATGCGGTGAAGTCCGCGGCCTGGCCGTCAGCAGAGCGCCGTGCCGGCCCGGGCGTTTCGAGCCCATCGATTGTCCTAGAGAGCAGCCCCACCGCGGTCCGCGCATCAGCGACGGCGATGAGATCGGCGCTGGTGAGACCGCCGCGCCGGGCGAACACGACGACGGCCTGGTTGGACGTGGGTTGGCCGATGCGATGCGTGGCACCCTCCTGCAGAACGGCCACTCGGGTGGAAGGAGCAGACGGCGACAGGTTGGCCGACGACGTGTCGTCGGTCACCTTGGACAGGTTGCTGGCCAGTGGGTGGAGCGTCACGACTGCGAGCACCCAGAGAACCAGCACTGGCCAGCGGAGGCGGCGCAAGACCCAGCCGAATCGAGTGCTCGGCGCTGGTCGGCTCTTTCTGGGGGCGTCGGCGGGCATCTGATCGTTCCTTTCGGGAGGAGCTACCGGTCAAGCGTCGCCCGAAATGCCCGCCGTGGCGTCGAACCGGTGGGCTGATCGTGGTATGAGCCGGTACGAACGCGGGTATGAGCCGCGAGCTGGATTTCATACCGGAGATCAACCCCG
Source organism: Acidimicrobiales bacterium (assembly GCA_030039575.1). Taxonomy (GTDB): domain Bacteria; phylum Actinomycetota; class Acidimicrobiia; order Acidimicrobiales; family Palsa-688; genus Fen-671. The sequence continues at coordinate 6,204 of JASHVH010000041.1, forward strand.
CAGGGCTGATGCCGCGGGACCTGCCCGGTCTTACCGTCGTTGGTGGCCAGTAAGTACTGGCAGAGTGACGGAAGGAGAGGTTCGTGGAGATCGTGATCGACGTTGTCGTGCCCTGGTTCTCGCCAGGCAGGTGACGTTCCGGCTGTGGAGGCAGGACGGCCAGTACTGGCATAAGGGCAACGCTCTGACGCTGGTGCTGTGGGCCGTCTCGCTCGGCGCTCACCTCGGCTACGACGCCCTCATCGCAGGGCACGCTGGGCTCAGCGGCCTCGGCGGCCCCACGACCTTCCTGTACTTCGCCGTCTCCCTCGCCGTCCAGCGCTGGTTCCTTGCGATTCGCGCTTCCCGCATCCGTCGAAACGACGGGTCGTCCGGCTCGGTACCCGCCGAACCGTGCGACGACCAGCACCTCCGTCGGTCCACGCGTCCGCCGATGGGTGCGGAGGGATAATGACGCCCATGCTCCGGTGGGCGAATTTCGGGGTTCGGGTGGTCGTGATCGTCTTCGTCGGCGTCTTCACTTTCGTGGCTCGCTGGCCCGGGGCTGCCGACGTGGCAGTAGAGATCGCCGCGCTCACCGTGTCGACGGTCGTTCTGGCGGTATGGGTCCCAGCCGATCGACTCGCGTCGGCTGGCAACTACTCCGGCTTACGCCCCTTCGCACTCGCCGTTATGGTGGCCCTGTGCGGGGCGGCGTCGGCGACGCCCAAGGGGGGCTTCTTCATCCTTCTCGGCGTCACCGCCGCCATCGCGGCGGGCAGCGACCTCGACTTCCGGGTCGGTGTTGTGGTGGCGTCGCTCGGGATCGTCGCCACAGAGGTCACCGCGCTGGCGTTGGGGACGGGAGGGTCGGTGCCCGTCGAGTATCCCCTCGTGCTCGGCCTGAGTTTCGTCTTCGGACGAAACATGCGTGCCCACTGGGTCTACGCCGATCAGGCCAACCAACTCCGCGAGGAGCAAGCCAGGGTGGCCACCTTGGACGAACGAACCCGTATCGCCCGAGAGATCCACGACGTCCTCGCACACTCCCTCGGCGCGCTCGGCCTACAAATCCAGGTGGCGCGAGCCGTGCTCACCGATCAGCACGACGAAGCCCGCGCCGTCGAGCTCCTTGAACAGGCCCAGCGAATGGCGACCGACGGGCTCAATGAGACCCGCCGAGCGATCCACGCCCTGCGGGGCGAGACCCTTCCGCTGCCCGCAAGCCTGGCTGAGCTTGGTGCCCACCACCAGCGTCGCTACGACACCCGGGTCACCTTCGAGGTCAGCGGCGATGTCCGACCCTTGTCCCCAGACGCCGAACTCGCCATCACCCGAACGGCGCAAGAGGCCCTCGTCAACACGGCCAAGCACGCCCCTGGTCAGCCCGTCAAAATACAGCTGGAATACGCGGAGGCCGACATCAAGCTCACGATCCGCAACCACCTACAAGGCAACAGGGGCGACGGTCGCCAGTCGCTACTGGCGACCGTGAACGGCGGCTACGGGTTGACCGGCGTGCGAGAACGCCTCCTTCTCCTTCACGGTGCCCTCAGCGTGGGAGCCCAAGATGACGACTGGGTAGTGGTCGCCAAGGTGCCCCGATGAACACCGCAGCCGAACCCCGCCCGCTACGGATCGTGGTTGCCGACGACCAGGCCAGCGTCCGCGAAGGGCTTGTCGTGCTGCTCGACCTCCTCCCGGATATCGAGGTCGTCGCTTCGGCTGCCAATGGCGAAGAAGCCATCCAGAGCGTCACGGCCACCCACCCCGACGCCATCCTGCTCGATCTCCACATGCCGGTCCTCGATGGCATCGAGACCGCCCGCCGCCTCAGCGCCGAACACCCCGAGGTCGCCATCGTCGTCCTCACCACCTATGACGACGACGCATCAATCATCGCCGCGTTGCGGGCCGGCGCCCGAAGCTACCTCACCAAAGACGCGGACCGCGCCGATATCGCTCAAGCACTACACGGCGCTGTCACCGGGCTGTCCGTCCTCGACCCTGCCATCCAAGCCACCCTCCTCGGCGCCGCCATCTCACGATCGGAACAGCGACCGGATCCGAACCCCCCCGAGACCTTGCCTGACGGCCTCACTCGACGAGAGGCCGAGATACTTATCCTCATCGCACGTGGGATGACCAACCCCGACATCGCCGCCCGGCTTTACCTCAGCCCACACACGATCAAGAGCCACATCAACCGCATCTTCGCCAAGACCGGTGCCTCCGACAGAGCCGCAGTCGTCCGGTATGCGAACGACCACGATCTCGTATAGCCGAGACCAGTGGTGCCCGGCTCGTACCACTCCCTCGGCAGCGGAGGTGTGCCGGTCGCAGGCGCCTTCGTCGGACTGCTCTTTGGCCGCACTCTCCATCGCCCCGCACGAGCGCGGCGGTGACGAAGTACCCTCCCGTGCCCAAGTTGGGCCCAACACGGCCGACACTTCGCAAACACGTGCGCTCGAAATCTCCCCACTCGCCCTACCACCCGACGAAGAGCTCGCCGTCGGCGTAGTCAACGACCACGGGGCTGTAGTGGGCCAGGGTCCC
>JASHVH010000518.1 GCA_030039575.1 Acidimicrobiales bacterium
TTCGACAAAGCAGTTTTCAGCTTAGGTGCGCATAAGGTTCGCCGGCCCCAACAACAATCTGGTTGCGCATTCGGTCCGGCCTTTCAAATGAAGTTGCCGGAACCGAGCGAGCACCGACCCGCCGTTATCTCGCGCGTCCGGCGCGCTTTGAGAGCCAAGTCTCAGCGCCTGTTCGGGCGCCCCGTGCTGTTCAGCACTGGTCAGTGGCGTGGCCTGAGTCTGGCGACCAGTACCTGGGGAAGCAGGCTGATATTTCTCCAGGAGATCGTTCGCTGATCGACGGAGTCGGAGCTCGGTGGCAGTGCCGGCTCTTCGAGCCGGTCGAGCACGAGACCACCATCGAAGCAGGCGTTGAGGAGCACGCTCATCGGGCGGTGGAAGTAGTGCTGTTCGACTGGTTGGCCGGCCACGCCGATGTCGTACTGCATGCGCGGGGTCAGGTAGTCCGTCACCTTGATCGAGACGTCGGTCGCGAAGTCGCGGCCCCGACGGACCCGCTCGCCGACCAGTTGAGCGTCGCCGGAGTTGAACACCGGATGCGTGACGGAGAAGACGAAGCGGCCGTCGATCCGCAGCAGACGAGGCAACACGGTGAGGACCGGCGTGATCCGCGCCATGTCCATCAGGGCCATCGTGCAGACGGCGGCGTCGAAGCGCTGCTCACCCAGGGCTAGAAGGGCGGAGGCGTCGTCGGCACTAAGCACTCGGTAATCGATCCGCGCCGCGAGATCCGGTGGGGTGTTTTGACGTGCTCGGGCAATGAAGCGCTCGGAATGATCGAAGGCGACAATCCGTGCCCCCTGGGTGGCCATGCGGCGGGTGAAGCGTCCTGCCCCACAGGCGATGTCGAGCACCGTCTCCCCTGGTCGCAGTTCGAGCAGCCGCTCCTGGACCGGTTCCACGAGCACGTCCTGGGTGGCATTCCCGCTGCCGATGGCAGCATCCCACCAGTCGGCCAGGGCCTCCCACACGCCCACCGTCGCAGGCGCGTGCTCGGGAAAGTCAGCTGATATGGTCCCCTCCAGAGGCGTCGATGGCCGTCGGCCCCAGCTTGCCACGCCCACAGGGGACGACGTGGCGCGTTGGCTTTCCGGGTAACACAGGGTCAGCGATCACGAATTCCTTGTCGATTAAACGAGACTGCGGCCCGCTGTACAGAATCCTCCAGAGCCTCGACGATCATCTGCGTGCACGTTCTCGTCGGACTCAGTCTGGGACACGCCCGTGTCGCGCACACGAATAGCCGTCGTTCGGATCAGCTGGCCGCCTCGCCCACATTCCTCTTGGGATGCAGTCGCGGCTGTGACTTTGGGCACGACCCGCCAAGAAAAGGGCGACATTATGGCCCGGCCGGCACGTACGGATGTCGTACGGGTACCGACAGAAAGTTGGTTGGTCGCGAGTTCCTCTTTGAGCCCAATTACCACTCCTCCGACAAGTCGAGCGCCCCTACGAGCGAAGCGGGGCGCCCGAGTTAACCCATCTAGGCCTTTTCGGTCGCGCCATCGTTTGGACCGTCGAAGGAAGTCGACGGGCTGGCCGCCGACTCAAGGATCCCATATACCATGGCGCTACTGGCCCCGTTACACAGTCGGTCGCCTTGCGGTAGGCCTCCTCCATGGCCGGTGACGGTATAAGGCCGAGTTCCTCCAGCCCTTGCCGACAGCGACGGTAGACCCTCACCACGAGTTGGCGCTGGCCCCGGATGGCGTAGGATCTCATCAACGTGATCCCAGCCTCCTCCGACGCAAGGTCGTGGGTCAGGCACATTTCCCAGGCGTCGATGATTGCATCTAATTGCGAGCGCCCGTAACCATTGGTCCGGTCACGCGCCAGTTCCAAGCGCGCGCGTTGACGAAGCATGTCGAGGGCATCGCGCCGCTCGAGCGCCCAGTCACCGTACGGCTCGTCGGCCAGCAGAACGCCGTCGTCTAGGAGTGCAGCCGACAGCGCGGCGTCGCGCGCCCTTCCGGGCTCCGTAGCCAGGGCGCAGCGCAGCGCCGCCTCGTGGGTCACCAGGTCAATCTCCACCGGAATCTCGGCTGGCGTATAGATCTGGTCACGGTCTGTGCGTAGCAGTTGAGCGCCGACAGCACCAAGAGGCAGCAGGGCTTGCCTCGCCATGGACAGCGCCTTACTTAGAGCGCAGGCAGACGCCTTGGGCGCCCGGTTCGAGAAAAGAATTTCGGCCGTTACCTCCTTGAGGAGCCTCCGGTCTGGGCTGAGCATCAACATCTCACAAACGCGTCTGGCAGGTGGTCGAGGCCATGGGCCCGCGCTGTTCCTGTCGAGACCAATTGTGAAGCGGCCCAGGAGCGTGACGGTTACTGGCACCTTGTCGAGCCGACTGGCAACGTGAAGAGAATGTTCTCCTTTTATCACTTTCATCCCGTTCCTCCTTGGGTCAATTGTGGGCAAGTTACGTTCGGCCTATCTCGACCTCGGATGCCTTAGACGCGGGAGGTCAATGCGCACTTCCCTCGCGGTTTTCGAGTCAAAACCGGCAGCCCGGTGACGGGTCGCATAACCCTTTCTTCTGAATGCTTCTAAATGCCTATTGGGGCGCGAGACCACGCGCGTAAGAACTCAAGTATCACTTGGGTTAAACCAAGAAAGCAATCTCAAGTCACCGTCACACGACTACCAGCCCTTGGGAGTGAGCGGCGGACATTTACCGAGGACGGCGGTGATCCTCAATGGTCGATCGGCTGGTTCGCGCCTAGTATCTGATCTAACATTGACCGAGCCGGCGTCTCTGTCGCTGCACATATTCAGCAGCAGTGCCCCAAGCTGCCCTTGACAGCCGGGGAAATATGTGATAAACTCCTTAATCAGGCGGAAATAATGGTTTGCGCGTTTTCATGGCGGGTTAGCATACCGGGCGCAATTGTGTGGCGCAAGAGGTTTCTTTAGAGTCCTTGAATTGTTTACGGACGGCCTGTTGGCGCAAACCCCCCAGTTGAATGCCGGATCAGCTCTGGTACGCAATCTCACTGTCGAGCTCAGCCTGCCGAATCGTGAGCATGTCATTCACATGGGAGTGGGGTACCGAACCGCCAATGTGGACGGGGCAGAGAAGGAGCCTCCCGCTAGCAAGGCGAGGAGCAAAGACCTCCTCTCTGGCAAGGTGGGCTGTGCGGGGACGTAGGCCCGTTACTGCTCCTCGGCCTGTCGGCAGAAGGCTTATCGACAGAGGAGCGGAAGCGAAGGCCGGAAAACCCCCAAAACCCGATGACAAACCCGGGGCGTCAAGAGACTTGGTCAGTCTGCTTCTAGCAGTTGGATGACCTCGTGGAGGTCGCTTAGGAGCTGGTCGCAGATTTGGGGGGCGGTAAGTAGCTGGTCGTAGGCTTGGCGGGCTTGGGTTACCAGCTCCGCCTGGGTGCGGGAGACCGCGATAATGTGCTCGCGGTCCCCCGGCTGGTCAGCAGCGACAGTGACCAAGAAGTCAGTGACCCCTAGATTGGCACGAACGTCTTTGAGCGTCTGGTACTGCTCTTCAAGCCTCTGAAAGTTTTGGCTGCACCTGGTCGAGCAGGCGTCGGGCTTGGTAGGGCATCCACGGGTTTTCTGTCACTCTGCGAGCGTAGTGGTGAGGTGCTCGTCGGCGAACGGAGCGCGCTACTTGGTAGGCCGGTTGTCATGTCAGTGCCGGGGTGCCACCGACGAGAGTGGGTGCCAAGTGGGTGCCATCCGGGGCCGGCTGGCCCCCACCTTGTCCGCCGATCAGGGCCTTCCCGCAGGTCAGAGTACGTGTCGGAGGGGCGATTGCATCCTTAAGGACACGGGTTCAATTGGGGTGTTGCTGTCAATAATCGACGTTTCGAAGTGCCGACTTTGTACAAACTCAACGGCGCATCCGTGGTACAACCTTTGGATGTCAGCAGGCCCGAGCTCCCCTAACTCTTACTCTGCGCGGTGGGCCGCCCGAATCGACATCTATATGCCCAGCGACGGCCTTTTTGGCCCACGGTAACTGAATTCCTCTGCTGCTAGCGCCTCGCGCACCACGTACTCGCTGCGAGGGGCTATGGGTCGGCTCCCGCTGCAAATCTTCCTGACATTCCCTGGTCAGACCTCAGCCTTGTAGCGTCGCAGGCTCGGGCACAACGACAATCGGACCTCCGGCAGTTTCACGCGTAACGTAGCCGTCGGGCCAGCTCGACTGCTTCGCGTAACCTCGTCGCCGCCGGACCGGGCCGCTGGTCTTCCCACGCAGCGATAGCGGACTCGGTCAGGGACTCGAGCTCGTCGGGTAAACGTTGTTGCGGCGACGGGAGCAACTTTCGGGCGGCGTCGATGGCGTCGCCCGTCTGGCAATGGGCCAAGCGGACGGCGATCAGCGGGAAGAGACAGATCCAGTACCAGGAGTAGGAGACAACCGTGGTCGCCCATATCTCGAGCGCCTCGGCGGCCAGGGCCAGCACGTCTTGCTCCCGGCCGTCCTGCCAAGCGACCCAGGCTTGGGCGGCCTTCGCGGACGCTACGTACTCCGGGTAGTTGGCGGCTCTAGCGGCATCGATAGCTTGGAGCGCCAGGGTGTGGATCGTTCCCGGGTCATGGCCACGAAGGGCGGCCACATTCAAGTAACAAAGGCAACGGGCCCGCA
>JASHVH010000519.1 GCA_030039575.1 Acidimicrobiales bacterium
AGGAAGCTGGCCGAGAAGAGGAAACAGGCGGCAAGCGAACCTGGCCTTGCCGGGCACGACAAGGCGATGCCGGAAGGACGCTCAGGCCGAGAGGCGCCGTCCGGGCCCCCGTAGGCGCACTGCCACCGCCGTGGCGCTAGACCGCCATGGGCTGGCGGCGGGACGCGTTCAGCCGACCTGAGTGGCCAGGACGAAGAACGACGTCAGCGGGACGATCTGCACGTCTGCGCCCGTGTACGGGGCCTGGACGATCATGCCGTTGCCGATGTACATCGCCACGTGCTCACCCGGGCTAGCCGGGAAGACCAGGTCGCCTGGTTCGAGGTCGGACATCGATACCTGGGTGGTGTCGTCGAACTGAGCACCGCTGTAGTGGGGCAGGTAGACGCCGGCCTGCTCGTAGGCCCACATAACCAGGCCCGAGCAGTCGAACTCGTCGGGGCCCGCCCCTCCCCACACGTACGGGTCACCGACCCGGCTCTCCGCCGCTGCCACCGCCGTGGCCGCCGCAGACGACTCGGCCGGGGCGACGTAGGTCTGCGCCGGGGCCGTAGTGGTAGTTACGCTCCCGGCGATACCGTTGTCGGCGGGCACCGTGGTGGTGGCGCTCGCGACGGCGCCGTTGGCGATGGGGATGGTGTTGGCCGGTAGGGCGGCGGCCTGCCTGGCCTCTTGGGCCGCTTGCTCAGCCGCCTGTTGCTGGGCTACCTCTTGGGCCGCCTGCTGGGCCGCCGCCTGGGCCGCGGCGGCAGCAGCAGCCTGAGCGGCAGCGGCCTCCTCGGCGGCCTTCTGCTGGGCCAGACGGGCATCCTCAGCCCGTTGGGCAGCCAACTCCTGTTCGCGCTGGATCTGTGCCACCAGCGCCGCAATCTGGCCTCTTACCTGCTGCTGGACACCGACGAGCCGGTTTTGCGCCGCCTGTACCTGCTGCCGGTCATTTTCCAGTTCCGTTACGTGGCGGCGGTCTGCGCCCCTGGCCAGGGCCCAGGCCGCCTGAGCCGTGCTCTCCTGTGCGGCCGCGTACTGGAAACTGTCCAGAGCGTCCGTCTCGTGGGAGGCGAAAGCCTGTTCGAGCTCCTGGCGCAATAAAGCCTGGTTCAAATTGGACATCGCCACTGGGCCGGCCAGCTCAAGGGCGGGACCGCCACCGACGTAGGCCTCGACGGCATCCTGCCTGAGCAGCACGACCGTCTTGCGCTGGCTGGCTTGGGCCTCGGCCAGGGCTTTAGCGGCGGCAGCCACACGTGCGTTCGCCTGCTGTAGGGCCGCCACGCCGGCGTCGTACTGCTCCCCGAGGGCGGCCTCGTGCAGCCCTAAAGCCGCGATCTGGTTTGTCAACTCCTGCGCGTAGGCGCGCTCATTGGCGAGTTGGTCGGCGCCGGCGGACGGCACGACCACAAGACCGGCAATAGTGAGAGCGGCCAAAATGACCGCTGCCCCCCTTGCGGCATTGCGACGCAGTTGCAATGTGAGCTTCGTCACAACGCCCCGAAACCCTATTCAAAAAATGCGCTCCAGGTCAAGGAACCTCGTACGCGTAATTTGCCGGCGGGGCCATTTTCGACGTTGTTGTGCTAAAAGTGAACTCCGTCTCACGTTAGGTGGTGGTCACGTCAACGGCAAAAAATGCCCTGGTGTGAGTCGTTTTTCCCGTTGCGGCCGGATTTTCCGGCCGGTTAGAGACGTTCCACGATCATGGCCATGCCCTGACCGCCGCCTATGCACATGCTTTCCAGCCCGAGGGTGGCGTCAGCGGTGTTCAGGCCGTTGAGCAGTGTGGTCATGATGCGGGCGCCGGTCATGCCGAACGGGTGGCCGAGAGCGATGGCGCCTCCGTGGACGTTGAGACGGTCCTCGTCTATCCCGAGTTGCTCGGCGCAGGGGATCACCTGGGCGGCGAAGGCTTCATTGATCTCCACGAGGTCTATGTCGGCCATCGTCATCCCCGCCCTGGCCAGCACCCGTTGGCAGGCCCCCACGGGCCCCAGGCCCATGATCTCGGGGTCAAGGGCCGTGACGGCGCTCGCTACCACCCTGGCCAGCGGGTGCAGGCCGAGTTGCTTGGCCCGTTCATCGCTCATCACCATGACGGCGGCGGCGCCGTCGTTGAGCGGGCAGCTGTTCCCGGCGGTGATCTCGCCGTCAGGGCGGAAGGCCGGCTTCAGCTCGGCCATGGCGGCCAGGTCCGTCCCCCGGCGGGGGCCGTCATCCCGGTCCACCACCGTCCCGTCGGGCAAGGTCAGAGGCACGATCTCGCGGTGGAAATAACCGTTGTCCTGAGACTCGACCGCCCGCTGTTGAGAACGCTGGGCAAAGCGGTCCATGGCCTCACGGGTCACCCCGCACATTTCCCGCACGTTCTCGGCCGTCTGGCCCATCGCGATGTAAATATCCGGTAGCCCGGGAAACGTTTCCCAGGGAGGCGAGCCGCCCAGGGCCCGGTTGGCCGAACGCTGCTCGGCTTCCTCAAAACGGGGGTTGTGCGTGCCGGGCATCTCGTCGGCGAAGCCATTTGCGAACCTGGTGACCGACTCGACCCCGCCGGCGACGTATACGTCGCCTTCACCAGCGGCGATGGCATGGGCAGCCATCCGGATGGCCTGCAGCGACGACGCGCAGTACCGGTTCACGGTGGTGGCCGGGACGTCGGTCAGGCCACAGAGCACGGCCGTGACGCGCGCGACGTTGTAGCCCTGCTCGCCGGCCGGCGAGGCACAACCCCAGATCACGTCCTCGACGTCCGAACCGCCCACCTGGGGCACCTTGGCCAGTAGGGCGGACAGGACCTGGGCGGACATGTCGTCGGGGCGCAGCTGGACCAGGGAACCCTTGAAGGCGCGCCCGATCGGGCTCCGGACGGCGGCGACGATCACAGCTTTGGGCATCAATCTTCCCCTGTTCCTCTCTCGGGGCCAGCCTTTTCGCCGGCGCAAACAGCACGCTCGTGCACCCTCCCATTTTCGTCTCGCGGCGAGGGGAACACCACATCAACGGCCACGGCCGTCCGGAGGCCGGTGTCGACCCGCGAGGTGGCGGCGGCGCACGCGGGCGCGGCCACCGTGTACGTACCTTCCGGCACGGCTGAGAAGTGGTAACTGCCGGCGGTGTCAGTCCTGGTGCTGGCGACCAGGCTGCCCGACCCGTCGGCCAGGGTCAGCAGCACGCCGGGTAACCAACCTCCACCCGGGCCGGAGACCGCCCCATAGATGTGGGCCATGCCCACCAAAGCGAGTTCGATAGCCGGGCTACCGTTGCCCGAGACCACGACGGGGACCGCCTCGGAACGGTAACCGAGGCTCTGCACGACGAGCTCGTACTTCCCGCTGGTCAAAAACGGCAGCATGAAGGCCCCGTCGGTGCCCGTCCAATGCCGCGCCACCACTTCTGCCCCCGAGCTGACGACCGCCAGTTCGGCCTTCAGTGGCAACCCGTCCCTGGCCCTGGTCACCCTGACTGCAAGCGGGCCACCGGCGGGCCGCTCCGGGCCGAGGCCGGCGTCTTCTGGCGGACAGGCCTCTGGCCGGGTTGCGTCGCCGCGCCCGTCCTCCCGGTGGGCAACGTATGGCGGCGTGACGTCGGCCCTCACCATCTCAGCCGGAACGACCTCAGCCGTTACCATCTCAGCCGGAACGACCTCAGCCGGTGCTCTTTCAACAGGCTTTTCGGCTCGTTGGCCCATTTCTCGTCTCGGCACGTCCTTC
>JASHVH010000520.1 GCA_030039575.1 Acidimicrobiales bacterium
CTGCACGGGCTGATCTGGTCGGTGACGAGGAACCGCTGGTTGGCCACCAGGTTGGCGGCCGGCGCCGGTATGGTCCTCGGAGCCGCCTGTGCACTTTTGGGTCTCTTGGCCTTCGAAGAGGGCGATGGCCTCGACGGGATCGTCCTGCTGCTGATGGGCTGGTTCGTGATCTCGTCGTCCAAGAGGGAGCAGCTCGCTGGGCGGGCACAGCATGTGTTGGGTGATGCTCAGGTCTCGGACATCATGCGGCCGGCTGTCATCGCGCCGGGCTGGCTGACGGTCAGCGCCTTTTGGAACGAGTGGGTGAACCATTACCCGGAGGCGGCGTTCCTGCTGGAGACCTGGGGCGGTGGGAGCTGGAAGGGCGTGGTGACGGCGCAACAGCTGGCCGCGGTGCCGCCCAGCATGCAGGGCTCTGTGCGAGCGCAGGACGTTGCGCTGCCGCTGGTGCCCCCGCCACCGGGCAGCCAAGCGCCATTGAGCCCGGACCAGCCTGCCCTAGCTCTGGCCGGCCGGGCCGGGGCCGCTTTGCCCGTTGTGGCCCATGGGACAACAGTGGGGGTGATCCTGGCTGCGGACGTGGCCGCCATGGTCGCCCGGGGCACACCGGTCCCCCGCCGGACCTGGAGCACTTTCTGGCCGCCCGCCCCGGCCCCCTCCGGGTACGCCTGAGCTGCGCTTGCGGTACACTGGCGGGCTCAGGACATTGACATGGGGGTGACAGGTTTCGACTTTGGCTGTCGACCCGAGAGAAGCGAGCCGTGGTCCCCGGATGCCACGTAAAACAACTGGGAAACCAATAAACGCCAATACGGCAAATGCGCGTCTAGCGCTGGCTGCTTAATTGTGGCCCGTCCGTCTGGCCCCAGCCCTGCGGGCCAGCAGCGGGCGTCATAAAGCGGGGCTCACCCTGTAGTTGCGTCCACCGGCTATAGGGAAAATCAAAGTGGGCTAGGGCCGCCGGCCGGCGCCAGTGGCGAGCCGGTGGCCGAGACAAGTCACTGGCTGCGCTCGGAGAAGACTCGGTGAGAGGTCGAAGGACGCGGGTTCAATTCCCGCCACCTCCACGAACTCACTCACGAACGAATGAACGAACAAATAAAAGAGGGGCCCGTTAGATCCCTCCTTTAGTTTATGGCGGCTGATCCTGGTCGCTAGGCGTATAGCCGTCGTCCGCTGACCGTGAAACCTCTAATGGTCGCGTGACGACCTCAAAGGGCTCATGCAGCCGGAAGCGGACAGCCGAGTGTTGCAAGCTCGCTGGCCGCTTCGTCTACCCGCGCAGAGAGCAGCAGCAGGGTGCATGCGCGTTCGAAACGGGCACCGATCGCCTCCCACCGATGGACGGCCTCCTTCAGTGACGCCTCATCGCCGTTCAATCGCCCGGTAGCCCGTAAAAGCTGGGCGGCGACGAAATCGTTCTCGTCGGCGAGCCACGCAAGCCGCGCAAGTCGCTCCTGGGCGTTGGGCGCCCCTCCGATCACGGCGACCTCGACGCTGATGGCCTGCGCGTAGGCGTCGTACATACCCGTCGTACGTTGCCCCTCGTTCAGCGCCGCAGCGCGAGCCCTATCGACAGCGCCAAGGTGGACCGCAGCCCGCGTCTCGACAAAGAGACGAAAGCCATCCGTCGGCACACGACCACAGACTTTTAGCGCGAGATCCCACCAGTATTTGTAGAGAGCCTCTTCGCCTCGCAGCCCGTGGGCTAGCGCGGCGGCGAAGAACGAAGGGGCCATCCACCCCGCTGATGGGCTACCGGCCCGCTCCCAACTTTCACGCATGACGGCGGCGTGTGCGAGCGCTTCGTCGAAGGCTCCTTGGAGGACTAAGGGTACAACGAGGTGGCACGCGGCGAACTGGGGAAGGCCTTGCCTGGTGCTGTCGTCGTATGACCGCCTCGCGCTACCCAGGGCGATCTCGAGTTCGCCAGCAGCTAGCGCTGACTCTGTGGCCATATGGAATATGTCCGCGACCTCGCCACCGAAGCGTGGGTCGTGACGCGGGAGCTCTTCAAGCAGGGCCAACCGCTGTGTCGTAAGGCGAGCGCTCTCCTTGAGACGTCCTTGTTCGGCTAGCGCGACTGAAGTGGCGTCAAGGGCGCTACTGATGAGAACGGGTTCGCCTAAGCGTCGTGTCAGCGCCAATGCCTCTTGTGCCACGAAGAGGTCGGGGATAGTGGGGCCGAGAGGGCCCTCCCACGCCGCCGCTACGGCAATATGGGTCGCCACCTCGAGGTCGTCTGGGGGCGCCAGTCTACGCGCTTGGTCGACGAGTGCGACTAGACGCTCGTGTGGAATGGGGTTGACGAACGTCGCGGGCGCCCGTCCGGCGATGGCGGAGGCCTCGGCCAGCACGATTGCAGCCGCCCTCGAGTTCCCCGCCGCCGATGCTCGCTCGAAGGCGGTGCTCAAGAAGCCGAACGCGACGTCACCGCGCATCTCGGCGAACGCTGCATCGGCGGCGGTCCTGAGCGCGGCCACCGCCATTTGCTCGTTGCGGGCCAGCGTGACGGCTGCCCGGAGGTGGTTACGCGCCTCCCCGAGGAACCGACGCGCGTAGCACAGGTGGCCAAGGGCGAGAGCCAACTCGAACCCAGCCTCGTCGTGGGACCCCGATAGGGCGGAGGCGAGCGCCGCGCGCAGGTCGTCAGCAATCGCGTCGAAACAGTCCGACCAGCCGTCACTGTCAATGAGCTGTTCTAGGCCGCCCGCAGCGGCCGTCGCCCACAGGAGGTGACTGTGCCTGGTGGGGCCGAACTCAGCACTCGCCTCGAGTCGCTCCCGGGCGTAGGCGCGGACCGTGTCGAACATCCGCCATCGACTTCCGGCCGCGTCCCGTATGTGGACAAGCAAGCTTTTGTCAGTGAGGCGACCGATCAGGTCAGCGGCGAAGGCCATGTGGCCGTCGGTGGCAAGGGTGGCTGCCGACGCCAGGTCAAAGGCGCCTGCGAACACCCCCAGCCGGCGGAACACACGCTGCTCATCCTCGTTGAGCAGCTGATAGCTCCAATCGATCACGTTACGCAGCGAGCCGTGCCGTGCGCCGGCTGCGCTTGGCCTGGTCAGCAGGCGGAGGTGGTCGTCGAGGCCAGTCAGTAGGGCATCGACGCCCAGCGACGCGCAGCGCGCCGCCGCCAACTCGATCGCCAACGGCATGCCATCGAGGCGACGGCAAATGTCGCCAACGACCCTTGGATCACCGTCGGCGCCAACCGCACGGTCTCTGAAGAGGCGCTCCGCGTCCGAGAGCTCTTCGTGGCTTCGGCCAACGACCTCCAGAGGAGGCAGCGGCACGATCTGCTCACCCGTGACGCCAAGACGCTCACGGCTGGTGGCAAGCACCACCGTCTGTGGGCAGGAAGTCATGACTGACTGCGCGAAGTCGGCCGCAGGTTGCAACACGTGTTCGCAATTGTCGAGCACAACGAGGAAACGGCCGGCACGCAACCGATCATGGACCGCCCGCTCAAGCGGCTGCTGCGCCTGTTCGACCACGCCGAGGGCCGAGGCGACGGCCTGCAGCACGAACTCGTCCCCCACCGGTATCAAGTCCACGAAGGCACGGCCTGCTGGGAACCCAGTCTGACCACGGCGCGCCGCAACGACAGCCAGCCGGGTCTTGCCGACGCCGCCTGGGCCGATCAGGGTTACGAGTCGGCAGGTGGCCAGAGCGCGGGACACCTCCTCCAGTTCGGCGTTCCGCCCTACAAACGTCGTCCAGGTGCCAGGCAGGCCGACGAACTCTCCGGTCGCAGGCGAGCCCGGCACGGTGAGCTCCCCCACCCGGGCCACGAGGTCCCGTCGATCGGCGGCGCCCAGCTTCCGCAGCAACGACGACACGTGGCTCTCGACGGTTCGGACCGAGATGTGCAGCTTCTGGCCGATTTCGGCGTTGGTTAGATGGCCCCGCAGGGCGTCGAGCACTTCCGCTTCGCGCTCCGACACCACTTCTGGACCGAGGTCCTCCATGCGGCCATTCTCGCGTGTTCGCCTTTATCCCGGCAGAGATCGGACCGTGGCGAATCCGTGGCCGACCCGAGGCGGGTCCGTGGCGGCCCCCGATGCCGGCGAGCTCCAGGAGGCGCACGCTGTAGATGACCCCATTCGCACCAGGAGGAACCCGATGAACGGCCCTCATATCACGGCATCACTCGTCCAAGAGCACCGAGCCGACCTTCTCCGCCAGGCGCAGCAGTATCGCCTTAGCAAGGAGGTGCGAGCCGCGTCCCATTCTCGCCCACAGCCGGGCCGACGCCCATGGTTTCTGTCCTGGGTTCGCCGCTCGCTCCGCCCCGCAGTCTGACCCTCTAGGACCAGCCCACGCAAAGAATACGTATCTGGGGAGCGCCGGACGGTGCCAAGCCTTGCAAGAACTCGAGCGGGTGGGCGCCACCAGGGCATTGCACGTACTCGCATCCGCATCGGTCAGACCGATGGACGGGCTCTCGACCACTTCGAACCGTCCGTGGCCTGCCTCTACTGCGAGTGATACGGCCAGCTTCGTCGACCGCCGGGACGCACCATGCTGAACTTCGGCCTCAACCCGGCACGGCGTGAGTGCTCGGCCAGTTAATCTGTGAGCACTCGATCGACAACACCTGAACGAGCTGTTCAGTAACTTTCGTGAACATGCCACTCTTTTCTAACAACAAAAGTGCTGGTAGGAGCCCTCTTTTGTAGGGCTCCTCTCGCGTCAGGACGCGTAGAGGACGCGGCAGGACGCGGTCAATGACGGCGAGTTACGGTCAGAGGCGGGTTCCAAACTCCAAATAAAGTCACCGAGAGCGCGTGGTCTCGCCTTCCCTGGTCGCGACGACCGGTGACCGCGTACGGTGGTCATCCGGAGCGATCAAAAGGTCAACTTCCGGACAGGCGGTCGGTACGATCGCCGAGTCGGTCAGTCAGTCGCTAAGGGACGGATATGGACAGTTCTTCGGGTGTACCGGCAGGGCCGGTCTCGGGCATGGCTATGAGCCCTGAGTACGCCGCAGCGGTGGGCCAGGTGGCGTATTTATGGGGTTGGCCGATGGTTAGCCAACTCAATCGCCGCAATGCCATGACGGCGGTCGACGAGCCGGGCCTGCGTGGTGGGGCTCTGCCGAACGCCCCGGCGGGATCGGTGTGCATGATGACCGACTACATCCCGCCCGACCAACGGTTCGTGGCCTGCACCAACCAGGACGTTCTCTACGGCATGGGCTACGGCCACCTTGAAGAGGAACCATCCGTGCTGCAGGTGCCCAACATGGGAGATCGGTTCTGGGTCGCCGCGGCGTGGGACGCCCGCACTGACACCTTCGCCCGGATTGGCCAACAGTATGGCAGCAAAGCCGGCTTTTACCTGCTCGCCGGACCGGACTGGGACGGCAAGGCCCCAGACGGGATCACCGAAGTGTTCCGCAGCTCCACTAACCAGGTCGCGTTCTGTCCCAGAGTGTTCCTCAACGACACCGACGAGGACCGTGCTGCCGTAGTGCCGCTGCTCAACCAGGTGATGGTGTACCGGCTGAGCCAGTACGACGGGACCTTCCAGGCAAAAGACTGGAAATCTGTACCGGTTTTCCCTGTCCCTGGCGCGCTAGGCGAGGGAGAAATCCACTGGGTCGAGCCGACTAGCTTCTTCGACCAGTTCCCGACCGTGCTGGCGACCGTACCGCCCCTTCCAGGCGAGGAGGCCCTGTACGCGCTGTTCCGCTCGATCATCGATGCTGCAGCCACCGACCCCCGGGTCAAGCAAGCACTGGTGGACACCGCCGTCGAGACCGAGAAAAAGGTCATATCCCAACTGCTGCAATGGCGCTACAACGGCCCGCCCGCCGGTAATGGGTGGTACTCACCCACCAATAACGCTCAGTTCGGTACCGACTACCTCACCCGGACTGCTATCGCGCGGTCCAACATGTACGAGAACGCCCCCCAAGAGACCAAGTATGTCTTCACCGACGACGACGTCAACGGCGACCGCCTCGACGGCCACCATCTGTACGCCATCGCCTTTCCCGCTGGCCAACTGCCACCGGTCAACGGGTTCTGGTCATTAACCCTCTATAACCAGCACCACTTCTTCCATCCCAACCCCCTCGGCCGGTACTCGCTTGGCACCAAGAACGCGACCCTCCGATACGGCGACGGTGGCTCGCTCACTCTCTACGCGGGGGCCACATCGCCGGGCACTGACAAAGAACCTAACTGGCTACCCGCCCCCGACGGGCCATTCTCCTTATATATCCGGGGCTACTGGCCCAAACCAGAAATGGTCAACCGTACCTGGCAGCCACCGAAAGTAACCCGCCAAAACACGAAAAACTAGCGGCGCCACCCCGGTCAAATCCACCATGTCGGCGGCAAACGCTTTGGGCCAGTCGCATCGGCCATGAGAGACGCACCAATAAGCAAGAGACAATCGGCAACAGTTAAGCGCCATCTTGGGTATCAGCGTCAAAGTCGACCTCCACGACCTGACGAACGATCACTCCTAACCCGCCAGAGCTGAAAGGCTTCGTGGGAGTAGCCCGGTACCCGGTCCAGAGCCGCAGACGCGCTCCTCAACCACGCGTTGAGGTGAGCCCTGCTGGCGGCCGGCGGGAGCCCGCCTCGGGCCAATGGAGCAGCGCTGCGGACTAAACATCACAGGTCGACGCCCCGACCCGTGTCCGGCGCGGGCCAGATACCCACCTGGCGAGCCTGCTCGCGTTGCATGATGTGCTTGTAGCGGTACCGACGTTGGAGTTCCTCTTCGTGTGCGATGGCCCGGCTCAGCTCGGCCAGACGATCGGGTACGTCGGGGCGCTTGGCCAACATGGCCTGGCGCTCGAGTTGGGCCTGCTCGAGCTCAGCAGCTTGACGCGCCAACTGGCCCCGGGCCGCCTCGAGCTGGTCGGCGTAGGGTTGGCCGTGCCGCTCCCAGGTTTCCCTGGCTCGGTCGATCTCAGTCGACGTCTCCCTCACCTGACGGTGGGCCTTGTGCCGGCCCCAATGACCAAGGTCCCCAGATTCGAGGTCCCGTGAAGCGCGCTGGTGGGCGACGGTCATCAGTGGGGGGACGTCCTCAATCTCCGATTGGCGGTTGGTCAGCTGGGTAGCGTCTTAGGATGGCCCGCCGTACTGACCACCCTTGGCCCACTCGCAAGTCAGTGACCCCAGACCTCGTGGCCGCCGTCGTGACGTTTGGAGACCTTGGCGACGGCGTCGAGCATGTCGGCTGGTCTGAGGATGGGGCGGATGGCCCGCACTTCATCGTCATGCGCAACTTCAGCGACGGCGCCGGCTACTGCATGGTTGCTAACGACGCGACCTATTACGGAGGCGTCAAGAAAGTGAACGTATCGGAGGGCGCGACGCACTTCTTGCTGACCCCTGAAGCTGCCGAAGCCCTCGGGATGGGAATTCAGATAACCATCCAGTACCCACCCACGGCAACGAGCGCCAAGGAGATAAAAGACATGCTCGATCGGCTGCTGGCCTCCTAGCTCGACGGGGCGAGGTCATCGCTCTTGGACACGGCTTGCGGGGTGGTCGTCGTATTTAGAGCACAAAGCCCTGCCGGCGATCAGAGCCTTCGGCTGGAGGCGACGAATGCAAGTCCGACATTGTGTTCGGCGTGACTGGAAATGTCCCAACCGCTCCCAAGCTGCTGATCGACCAAGCGTGTAGGCGTCCGACGGAGCGAGCTTGGGTACTGCCGACCACCCAGGAGCGAGACCTCGGAACAGTTCACCATACGAGCCCGGCGAACGACCGAGTAGGTAACGTCCGGCTATGCGCGTACCCCGCGCCCTGCAGGAGCGGGCCCGGCGAAGCTTGGCATCGGCGGAGTGGGCCGCCGGTCTTCCCTTCGTCCTGGAAGGCGCGCTCCGCGCTTGGTCGCTGAGCTTCGAGGGCTTCTTGCCTCTGGGAAAGGAGCTCTCGTTGCTCTTAGCGGTGAGGACGGCCACCGGTGAGCGGGCGGTGTTGAAGGGCTCTTGGCCGGCGGCGGCCGTCGTTGACGAAGCGACCGCCTTGTCGTGCTGGGCAGGCAACGGCTGCGCCCTGTTGCTCGACGCTGACCTGGAGCGGGGGCTGCTCCTACTCGAGCGGCTGGACCCTGACCGAAGCCTGCGGAGCCGGGACGACCGCGCTGCACTAGTGGCGGCGGCGAGCGTCTTGAGGAAGTTGTGGACCACGCCCCCTGACGGCCACCACTTCAGGGACGCCCTGGTCTTCTGTCGAGACCCCGTCCTGGACCTGGCGACGCGTCGCCAGCCCGGCCTCGAGCGGGCATTGCTCGATGCCCGGCTGGCCAGCGCTGAACGACTAGCGACTTCGCCGCCGGCCGTATTGCTCCACGGGGATTTCCACCGTGGCAATGTGCTCGCCAGTACGCGCCTCGGCTGGGCGGCAGTGGACCCCTGTCCTCTAGTAGGCGACCCTGCTTTTGACGCCGCAGATTTGGCCGCCGACTTGCTCGACGACTACGTGGGCCAAGCGGGCGACCGTCAGAGGTTGGAGCAGGTCCTAGCCTTCCTTTGCCAATTGCTGCCGACGTTGGAGATCGAGCGGATCCGGCAATGGATGATCGTGAAGCGAGTGGCCCTCGCTTTGGATGACCGAGACCATCAGGACCGAGAATGGGATCTAACTTTCGCTCGCCTCTTGTGTGAAGCGTCGCCCGAGTAGGCGCCGCACGACGTCAAGGGGCCCGCCGACGTGGTCCGCTTGTCTCTTCAGATCCACACAGATCGTCATTATTGAGTTAGCAGGCGTCAGATATGACAGGTACTTCACCACGCTAGATCGACAGTTCGGGCTGGCTCAGGTGCGGTGAACTTACATTGAAGACGCTACTTAATCACGTCTCGGTTGAAGGTGTTGCTTACTCACTCACCCACGAGCACTACTCGCACGGCTGGAGTCGATAACGCGCGGCCGAGCACTCAACAACTCTGTGTTTGACGCGTTGCCGGGTGAGCATACGAGTCCAGGTAAAGCTTCACCGCTCGTCGTCACGCATGGCAGCCAATTGGGCCGAAGCGTCGATGCCGTAGTCGTCTGGCGCCTCGTCGACCAGGTTCCCTTCGAGGGCCGTGGGGACCACCTGGCCGCTAGCGACAAGGTCCAGCCACCGATTTGGCGGGTGGGTGCTAACAGCGCTAAAGCTCGGCCTCAGTCGGTCACTTCGATCGTTTCTCCGGTCGCCACGCGATGTCAACGCGAGCGAGGTAGGGACTGGCGTGCTGGCGAAGTTCTCGTACTCCGATGCTGTCGATGTGCTACGTAGTAGCATCTCCTCGACTTCTGTCGTGCAGCCGCGCCCGTTGGGAAGTGTGAGTACTCCTGCGCTTAACCCGTGAGTACCCAGGCAAAACGGCGTAAATCGGTCCTGGTCAGGCGATTTCGTAAGCATTCCACGAACAACCGAATGATCGTGAAACTGCGGCCTCAGTGATCACGAAATCCCTCCTAGAAGGTGGCCGAGGGTGCAAATGCCCTTCCGCCACACCGATTTTCAACGCGAAGACCGCCCCGCGTGGGCCGTCTCTGGTGTCCGCGGCCGTCGCCCGGTCTCCCTCCCGCCAGCGAGCGCGCTGAAGGCGGCCGCCTCGGGCGGCCGGCGCGTCTTCGGGTTTCTGAATTCTCAGCCTGGAGGAACGCTCGTCCGCTCGATGAGCTCAGCCCATGTGCCGGTCCGGCGGGGGGGATCGGCGACGGCGCGAGGCGGGCGGCTAGACGACATCGGCTCGACACCGGCCGAAGCGCCCGCCCGAGGCCCGACCTTCAAGCGGCAGGCGCCTCCCTCCTTCGCCGGGTCCGGAAACCCATGACGAGCCCTCGATCCATTTGTGATTGTTGGGCGGCCCCGATGACGTTCATTTCGAGCGCACAGGCCCGGAGTGGTGCCCGTCTCATCGAGGTATGAGCAGCGGATATGAGCCCTGGGCCCTCTTTTGGTTCCAGCTGACGACGGCTGATCCTGGTCGCCACGTCAGCGCAAACCCAGGATTGTGAGAAGCGCGTCGTCGACTCCCCACATCTCCTCATGAGTGAGGTGCCCGGCGAGTTCTCCCAGTCTTTGCGCATCCACCGCTCCAATCTGCTCGACCAGGATCCGGGTTGTGTCCCCCGCTACCTCGGCCACTGGGCGGAAAGAAGCCGCCCGAGCGCTCCGAGACGTCGGGGCCACGATCACAACAGACCGAGGCAAGAACTCGTCAGCCTGGACGACAACTCCGTAACGGTCGCCGTGCTGCTCATGCCCAATCCCTTTCGGAAGCCGGAACCGGTAGACGTCACCCCGGAGCACGAAGGGCCTCCATCAACTCGGCGACTGCGAGTAGCTCCTTCCGATCTTGGTCGTCCGCCTCCAGACTTGCGACCTCGGCAGCGATCTCTCTGTTGCGACGGCGGCGCCGGGCCTCGGCGAGCAAGGCGGCGCGTATCGCTTCCGACTGGCTCAGGCCAGTAGCCTCGAGCGCCCGAAGCGCCCTATCAGCTTCATCGTCCAGGCGGACGGAGATCGCGCGAGCCATGGATCTACTGTATCACGTTTTGTAGTACGAGGATTGTACTTCATTGATATGATGAACGGACTCGCCGGCGGGTAGGTACCCCCCTTACCGTCCGGGCCTGAGTGCCGCATCATTCGCGCCCGCGCCCAAGGGGGGAACTTGGCCTGTTAAGCCAATTTCTCCTGCTCGCTCGCCCCACGGAGCGGGCGAGGGGAGGTCGCGGAGGTAATCAGAAGGGAGCGCCGAGAAGAACTCGCCGTCGATTAGGGCACGAGCTACGACACGCAGCGTGTGCCCGAGCCCTGAGATCAAGCTCGTAAAGGTTTCGGGAGCAGGCCCCTCCTAGACAAGTTACGTCGGCGACAAAGCCGACTTTCCCGAATGAGAGGCGACATGAAAAAAACATGGGTAGGTGCAGGGCTTTCCGCAACCGTCGCAGTGGTGTTTGTGCCATGGGCACTGGTCCAAGTCACCTCTGCCGGCGCAACCATCAAACCCCAGCAAGAAAAATCTGGCGGCATCACTGTCCAGGCGTGGTTGTACGCCGTCCCGAGCGACAACCTGCTCTCTGGTACCGTCTGGGACTGTTTCAAGATCACGGGTGCGATCAACGACGAAGGTGGAGGCCCCACCTGGACCGACCAAGACTCGTATACAGCGCC